>JBQCHB010000043.1:0-6484 GCA_051955075.1 Flavisolibacter sp. | reverse complement strand
AGCTAAAATCCTGTTCTTTATCTTTTTAATTCTTTTTGTTTTAAGCTTAATTGCAGGCAGAAGGGGTACAGTGGACGACGGCATATAGTGCTTGCAAATGTTTAAATAAGTGCAATCTAAAAAGGGTTGCACTTATTTTTTATGCCGTTTTTTAATTGGTGAATAGTACATCCAATTGGTATTAAAGCTAAATTTGAGAAAAACAATACACTATGGGATTACTAACACCTAAGGGAAAGAAAAACGACAAAAAAGGTACTGCACCCAAACATGCAGCACAAGGTTCTAAATTCATGACCAACAAAAATACAAAGGGCAGCGGCGGATTTGCCAAAAAGCCTATGACCGGCGGTTCACAAAGAGGTTCGTAACCAACAATATAACAATTCATAAAAAGAGGAAGGGCATTTGCTGCTTCCTCTTTTTTATTATACTAAGAAAAAACGGCAAGAAACCTGAAGCTAACCCCATAAACCCCAAACCGCAAACTCAAAACTCTTGCTATCTTCATCGCATGACAGAAAGACCAAAACTTAAACTGTTCGACCTTACCATGATCGTTGTGGGATTGGTGATTGGCATGGGCATCTTCCGTACATCTTCAGATGCTGCCAATGCAGCTATTACGCCTTCGGTTTTTTTATAGCGTGGTTTGCCGGTGGATTGATTGCCTTGTGTGGCGCACTTACCTATGCCGAAATAGGTTCCCGCTTCCCCGTTACAGGCGGTTATTACAAAGTATTTGCAGAATGTTATCATCCTTCTATTGCATTTGCCATCAACTGTATTATTTTGATCTCCAACGCCGCTTCCATGGCCGGTGTATCATTGATCGGCAGCGAATACATTGCGCAGGTGGTTTTTAAAAAAGAGCCCGGACTGTTTACCAAATCTGCTATTGCCATGATACCGATTATCGTTTTTTATGGTGTCAACCTCCTGGGCTTGCGCATGAGCTCTTTAGCGCAAAATATTTTGATGATCATTAAGATCGGGATGCTGGTACTTTTGATCAGTTCTATATTTTTTATATCAGGCAACGAAGCTGCCGTAATAACTATTAAACAGCAATATGGTTGGATGGACTATATCAAATCATTTGGTGTGGCACTGATCGCTGTTTCGTTTACGTATGGCGGTTACCAGCAAACCATCAATTTTGGCGAAGAAGTAGAGAGCCCCAGGCGTACGATTCCGAAAGGGATTTTTATCGGCCTCATTATCATTATTACTCTATACCTGGCTGTAAGCTATGCCTATTATAATGCTATAGGTTTTGAGAGTTTGAAAACATCAAGGGGTATCGCCGCTATTGTGGCCGAAAAAATGTTCGGGCCAACAGGCCGCATGGTTTCTTCCATACTATTATTTGTTGCCGTATTGGCTTATGTAAATGTGTTGCTTTTAAGCAATCCAAGAGTGATGTATGCCATGAGCGAAGATGGAATCTTACCTGCTTCTTTTAAAAAGAAAGATGAAAAAAAAGATGTGCTCACTATTAGCCTGACAGCTTTTGCAGCTATCGGCATCATTGTTTTATTTTTTGCTAAAACATTCGATAAAATTTTGGGCTTTACTATTTTTTTGGATTCTATCGGTATGGCCACATCGGCAGCTACCATTTTTATTTTGCGCAAGCGGACAAAACATTTGGACGGCACGGGTATTTATAAAATGAAATTCTTTCCTTTACTGCCGCTGATCTTTATTGCTGCCTATATTTTTGTAGGCATTAGTATTTGGATCAATACGCCGGATCTTGCCTGGACGGGTATTGCTGTTTTTGCAGCCTTTCTACTGATTTATTTTTTAGTAATAAGTTTAGGAACAAGACAGCCGGGTGCTAAGGTTTAAAGCGAATATTTTTAAATCTTCTTTTAATGGTCGCAGGGTTTCTTTTACTATGCATTACACCATAGATATGGATATTATCTTTTATTACCTGATAAAAAATTAAATACGGGAAATGTTTTAGATGTACATGACGTATGTCTGCATATACAGTTTTAAAAGCGTGAGGATTACTGATCAATTTTAAAATTGCATTTTCAAGGTCAGTTTCAAACTTATTTCCTAAACCGGCTAGCTGGCAATCGTACCATCTTGCAATCTCCAAAATATCTTCAGAAGCTAAGTGATAAATGACTACTTTATATCCCACCGGCGGTTTAATTTTTCTTTCATCTCATTCCAGTCGTAAGTGGGTGCATTTGACGATTGTATGGCATTAACCCTGTTTCTTATATAAGCTACCTGGTCCTCGTTTAAAGTCATGTCTTGTTTCTCTTCGTCTAAACTATCTTGGATCGCTTCAAGGATGGCTATCTGTTCTTCTTTTGGCAATTGCAATATTTCTTCAATTTTGGACATAGATTGATTGTTGTTATTGTAATTTACAAAATTAAACCGTAGCATTCATGAACCCATATGATCTATCCTACATTATAAACGAATTAGCCGAAGAAAGAGAAAATTATTTTAATGCTATTGCGCCGCCCATTGTCCAAACCAGCAATTTCGCTTTTAAAAAAGTGGCCGATTTACGCAAGGCTTTTGAAGATGAAATGGGTGGCTATTTATACAGCCGCGGATTGAATCCAACCACCGATATTCTCCGAAAAAAATTAGCGGCGCTTGATGGCGCAGAAGATTGTCTTGTATTTGGCAGTGGCGCTGCAGCCATCTTTGCCGGCATTTTGGCCAATGTAAAGGGCGGCGATCATATTGTTTCCGTGCGCAGCCCTTATACATGGGCGCAAAGGATGTTTGATGTGATCCTGCCACGCTTTGGCATTACTACGACCTATGTTGATGGCCGGGATACAAAAAATTTTGAAGAAGCCTTGAAACCTTATACAACATTCATCTATCTTGAATCGCCCAACTCCTGGACGTATGAATTACAAAACCTTAAAGAAGTCGTGGCTTTGGCGCAATCTAAAAATATCACAACCATGATCGACAACAGCTATTGCACGCCGCTTTTTCAACGACCTATTGAACTGGGCATTGACCTGAGCATGCAAACTGCCACCAAATATATCAGCGGCCATAGCGATACACTGGGTGGCGTGTTGTCAGGTTCAAAGCACATGATGAAAAGGATTTTTGATAGCGAGTATCTGAATGTGGGCAGCGGTATTGCACCTTTCAATGCGTGGCTGCTGCTTCGTGGATTAAGGACCTTGCCCGCACGACTGGAAAAAATTACAAGAACAACGAATGAAGTGATCGGGTTTTTAAAATCGCATGCAAAAATTGACAAAGTTATTTTCCCCTTCGATGAATCGTTTCCGCAATATGCACTGGCTAAAGAGCAAATGAGTGGCGCCTGCGGCTTATTTACATTTACGTTGAAAAACGGAACAATAGAATCTATCACTAAGTTTTGCGAATCGCTGAAACATTTTTTTATGGCAGTGAGCTGGGGCGGGCACGAATCACTGGTACTTCCCAAATGCGCCGGCATTTTGCCACAAGATTTTGATGCGGCGAACGTCGAACATCAGTACATACGCATGTACACAGGCCTTGAAGATCCGGCTTACCTTATTGCAGATCTGGAACAGGCATTGACAAAGTGTGAAAGATGATGGACAACGGTGTTACTATGCATTACGACAAATTAGCAAGAGTCAATCATTCGTGTAATTCGTGCATTTCAATTCGGGTAATCTTTTAGTGCTGTCCACTTCATAAAGGCTTCTGTAAAGATTTTGTGTTTCAATTCGTAAAACAGTCAACGGCAATCTTCTTTTCAATATTTTTACAGTCATGAAGCCACTTGCTCTATGCTTATGTTTGCTTGCTGCTTCTTTTGTGCAGGCGCAGGAAAAATGGGATCTTCGGAAATGTATAGAATATGCATCAGCCAATAATATCTCCATCAGGCAACAGGATGTGCAGGCAAGGCTGGCAGAACTGACCTTCAAACAAAGTACGCTGTCCATGTACCCTTCGGCGAATCTGAATGGCAATGTGGCCTATAGTTCGGGCCGTAACCAAAACCCCGTAACCTTCGATCTGATTACACAAGGGTATCTCTCCAGCGGTTTTACTTTGCAGGCCGGTGCCGATTTATTTAACTGGAACAGCAAAAAGAACAATAGGTCAGGCAATGCATTTGAAGCGCAGGCAGCATTTGCCAATGTAGAAAAATTAAGAAATGATGTTTCGCTTAACGTTGCCGGTGCTTATCTGCAGGTGCTTTTGGCAAGAGAACAAATAAGAGTAAGTGAAATACAGGTGCAACAAACGGCCTCTCAGTTAGAGAACACAAGAAAACTGGTAAATGCAGGCAGTGTGCCCGAACTCAATGCAGTACAACTGGAAGCGCAATTGGCCAATGATAGCTCCAACCTGGTGACAGCACAAGGCAATAGCATACAGGCTTTGCTTTTGTTGAAAGCCTATCTTAACCTTGACGCAGGTGCGCCGTTTGATATTGAAGCCCCCAACATAGCTACCATACCACTTGAGGACCTGGCTTCTTTGCAACCCGAAGCAGTATATGCACTGGCCGTCAAAAACCTGCCGCAACAGAGAGTGAACGATTTAAGGATCAAAGCGGGTGAAAAATTTGTAGCGTCTGCCAAAGGCGCGATGTATCCCACTTTTTCAATTTTTGGTAGCCTGGGTACAAGTTATAATAATAAGGCGCAAACCATTACCGGCGCCACTGTTGTTACGGCGCCGCTGGGTAAGGTAAATGTGGCGGGAACGCAATATGATGTATTTCCTTTACAGCCTTTTTCTGATTACACCTATGGCAAGATTCCCTATTTTAGCCAGTTAGATCAAAACTTCAGGCAGTCTATTGGTTTAAGTGTCAGTGTGCCTATTGCCAATGGCGGCGTTTTGCGCACAGCCTACGAAAGATCAAGGCTGAACCTGCAAGGTTTACAACTGCAACAGCAGCTGGACAACCAGTCGCTTAAGCAGGATATTTACAAAGCATATACCGATGTCACTACATCCATGCAAAAATTTGCAGCTGCCACTAAAACTGTGGAGGCCAACCAAAAAGCATTTGATTTCGCCACTAAAAGATATAACGTGGGTTTGCTCAATACCATAGACTTGATCACCACGCAGAACAATTTGTATGGAGCGAGGCAGCAAAGCCTTCTGGCACAATACGATTATGTTTTTAAAATGAAAGTGTTGGAATTTTATAAGGGAGAAGGATTAAGGTTGTAATGGTGTTATGATAGAATTGATTTGCAACGCTACACCTTACGCGGAGATGAAAACTTAAAACAAAAAACGTGTAAATAATTTTATAACCTTTCTGTATGAAGAAGTCAACAACAGGAATGTTTCTTCAAAATATGGAAATTTAAAAGTCCCTTTAGGGATTTAGGGTATGAATAAAACAGTTAAATGGATATTAATAGGGTTGGGTGTGTTGATTGTTCTTTTGGTGGTAGCAAAGGCATTCAGCGGTTCATCGAACGAAGGTGTGAAAGTAACGGCTGAAAAAGCACAGAAGCGAACTATTATTGAAACCGTAACAGCCAGCGGTAAAGTATATCCCGAGGTGGAAGTAAAAATAAGCCCTGATATATCAGGCGAAATTACCGAACTGGATGTGCAGGAAGGTGATAGTGTAAAAAAAGGGCAGGTGCTGGCAAAGATCTATGCTGATATCTATTCTTCGCAGCGGGACGAGGCGGCGGCAAGAGTGGCACAGTCGCAGGCCACCGTGGCCAACAGCCAGGCAGCCCTGGAAGCATTGAAAGTACAGTTGAACCAGGACAAAATCTCGTACGAACGTAATAAAGATCTTTACGACCAAAAAGTAATTTCAAAATCTGAGTTGGAGCAGTACGAAACAAAATACCGCAGCTCACAGGCACAATACAATGCAGCCTTGCAAAATATAAAAAGCCTCCAGGCGGGCACCCGAAGCAGTCGCACCAGCCTGGAAGAAGCCAATAAAAATTTGGGAAGAACTACGCTTGTAGCGCCAATGAGTGGTGTCATTTCTTCACTAAGTGTAAAAAAAGGTGAAAGGGTAGCAGGCAATAGCTTTAACGTAGGTACGGAAATGATGCGGGTGGCCGATATGAGTTCTATGGAAGTACGGGTAGATGTGGGTGAAAATGATATTGTAAAAGTAAGCATTGGCGATTCGGCAGATGTGGAAGTGGAGGCGTATAACAAAAGAAAATTCAAAGGCACGGTTACGCAAATTGCCAGCAGCACTAAAACAGGCGTGGCAACTTCGGCCAACGATGTTACCAATTACGAAGTGCACATTCGTGTCGATCCGGCTTCTTACCAGGATTTAATTGATCCTTCACATCCGAAAAAATTTCCTTTCCGGCCAGGCATGAACGCCAGCGCCGATATCAAAACCAAAAGAAAAGACAATGTGATCAGTGTGCCTATTGCAGCTGTGGCAGCAAGGGTAAAAGGCACCGATACGAATATCGAAGACAAGAAAAAGCAGCAGAAAAAAAGCACCGACGACAATGCCGAC
>JBQCHB010000042.1:0-8136 GCA_051955075.1 Flavisolibacter sp. | reverse complement strand
GGGTTTTGGGTTTTGGGTTTTGGGTTTTCAAAGATGAAACTTTGTAAGATATGCAAAAATTGAAAGCATAGCTCCGTAGGAGGAGCCAAACATTGGTAGAAGGAACAGGCAAAATGCAAACGGCTCTGTAGGAGCCATGTGTTTATAGCAAATGTATATTCATTGAGTACGGCTCCGTAGGAGCTGCGTAGTAGAAGATGATTGTGCCATGCAAGGAAAGATTGAATGTATAGTGATGGTTCAATAAGCCGGTGTAAAAGGACGGGCTTGTTGAATAAATATCGAACAAAGAACAAAGAACAAGGAACAAAGAACAAGGAACAAAGAATGATGAATACAGAACAATTACAAACTACAAACTAAAAACTATAAACTCCCTCAATGCAACAGCTCAATATAGCTCATAGGCAACAGCCCGTATTTCTTTTTAAAACATTTGGTGAAGTAGGAGGGACTGGTGAAGCCGGAATCGAATGTTACCTGTGAGATATTGTAATACTGTTTTTTCATCAGTTCCTTTGCTTTTTCCAGCCTGAATTCTTTCAACAATATATTGGGCGATAAGCCGGTGAGTGCAATGGTTTTGCGATACAATTGCGATTTGCTCATAGCCATGGCCTGGCAATAATCATCTACATCAAAATCGGCATTCTGCCAGTTCTCTTCCAGCTTGCTGAATAATAAACGCAATAAAGCTTCATCCAGCGGCGCCAGGGTTAAAAAGTTCTTTTGCTTGCTCTGCAAATGATCTTTCGCTACCAGCTCTTTCACCGACGATGCCAGCGCCACACGAAAGTATTTGGCAATGGCGCACATTTGTTCGGCATGCTGTATGGTATCGCCAAACAGTTGATTGCTTTTTTCAACGGGGTCGCCGGAGTTGATGCTCATTTTAAATCCAATGGTATTGGCATCTTCATCGGGCAATTCGTTTTGTATGGCTAAGGCACAGGTTACAGCCTGCGCTGCAGAAGTAAATGAAATAACAAAACCGCTTCCTTCGCTTTCCACTTCGCGGCCACCATGCTGCAACAGGTTTTTCCTGATCACTTTATTGTGCCGGTCTAATAGTTCAGCCGCTGTTGCTGTGCCCAGTTTGTACTGCAATAGCACAGGGTCGGTGGTTTTAGTTACTACCAGTATGCGCAAAGAAGGATCGCTGAAAACTTTCAGTCCTTCCTCGTCGGTCTCGGCTTCGGTGGGGTCGTATATCCTGCCCAGGAAAGATTCTACCACCGAGCTGCTTACCTCTATTATTTTATGGGGTATCAGTCCATGCGCCTTGTCGTGCATGTCTATCACTGAGTCTTTGGAGGGGGCTTCTATCAGGCAAAAAACTTTTTCTCTTCCTTCGTCTATCCAATAGGTCATGCAGTTGCAACCGTATTCTTCCTGGTGCAGCAGGTCCTGCCGGTGTGCTTCGGCAACATTTCTTGCCTTAACGCCGGGAACATTATGAACATCCATATAGATAGGCATAGCGCAGTGTTTTAGCTCTTTTGAAGATAACATTTTTTTTTGCTATGATAGCGTGGAAAGTTCAGGAATTTTTAGGCGGGGCCCCGGCATCCGATATTGGAGTGAAAACTTGGTGCTGGTTGTTGTGAGAACATGCAGGAAAAACAAACATCCCTCTTTTAGGGCCATTTAAAATGTTTCAACGTTTACCCCCTTACTTCTTTTGTGTAATTTCAACTGCTTGTTCAATCCAATCTTTTCCGTCTGTTAAAAAGACGTCAGGATTTATCCCATAGTCTTCATACTGCAAAAGGGCTGAACCATTATTCATGTCCGTTGTGTACACCTCAAATCTTCCGCTTGGCAACCTTTCCTTTTTGCCATAATTGCTTCCATAAGATAACATCCCTTTTGTTTGTTGTCCAAGGACGGAAACATTTTTAAGCTGCTTCAACTCCAAAGTAAAAATTTCTGCCTGGCTTAAAGTTCCATTGTTCACAAGCACATGCAAGTGTCCATTTTTGACATATTCTTTTAAAAGCTTGAGATATTTTTTCATCTCCTTTTCCGCACCGCCTTCATTATTTCTTAAGTCCAAAATCAATTGCGGTGCTCTTAGCAAAGTTTTTATAGAATCGTAAAACCGTTGCGATGTCTGTGCGGTGGTAGTGTTGGTTTGAAATGTTTGGATCAATAAATATTGTACATCGTCGTTTATGTTTCTAAGGGCAAATTTGGAAGAGCCTTTGGACAGGTTGACATAATCACCTTGTGGTAATTGTTTTGAATAGACCTTTTGGGAGTAAGAGCCATAGAAGTAAGAGTTGACCAACGATTGATTTTGGTACTTTTCTACAGGTTGAAGAATAAAATACTTAAACAAAGGATGCCCATAAACTGCTTTATAAAGATTGGGAGCAGACTCGTAAAGATTAATGGCAATTTGCCCTTTTACCCACAAGCTAATATCAGAATCCAGTACAACCCCAATATATTTGTTCTGTCCATTTTTGAAAACACCAACAGTGTAAAATTTGTCATAGTGATAAATTCCTTCTACAGATTCAGCTGGTTTTGTGGCAAGTTTAGCCTTTAAAGAATCAATGTTGATTTTGCAGGTTGGATAGTCAAGAAATTCTTTCGTTGTAACAAAGCTGTCAATGCTTTCTTTCGTTTTGAAGTGGTTATAATTTGGAAGTTGATAAAATCCCAAATGATTGTCCCGAAGAGGAAATAGTAACTGCGCCAAATTATAAAAGTATTTGTAGCTGTTTGCGTTGTGGGTCGTGTCGGCCACCAAACGATTATATAAATCATTATAATTGGATAGCTTGTCCCCCTTTATTTGGGCTTTGAAAGATGCTGTCTTTTCAATGATAGACTTTAGTGTAGTTAAGTCTTCCAGGTAGGTATTTGTCTGTGCATTTAAAACTACAGTCAGGAAAAAGAAAACCGGAACAAAAACTATTCTCATGCTTTAGAAGGTTGTTTAGTATTGGTTAGACTATCGAACAATCCGCATCCTTCGAGTGATGTTAGAAACAGGATAGATAAAATTACTTTGATTGTTCTCACTTCTCTGTCATTTAAACTTCTTCCAACTTCTCAGGCGTTGGAAATTTTCTTAGAGGTTCAAAATCTACTTTCCACATATCTAACTCAAAAAGTTGGTTTGAATCATTTTGTGTCAACGTAATAAATACAAGTACATTATCAGAGTCGACATATTTCACCTGGATGATGTCTCGGGCGTGTATTCCCGAATCAGCAAGTCGAAGGCTACCCATGCCACCGTCTTTAAGTTCTGACACAAGTTCAGGAATGTCGTAGGATTCACCAGACCTATTTAATAGAAACTGAATCAATGTCTTTTCTTCGTCAGTAATTTTTCGCTGCATATGGTGGTGGAGTTGCCGCTAAGACGCTAATTTATGCTATTGTTCAAATCATGTCTTGCACTTTATATTGTAATAGGCATCAACCCAATATACATCCCCCACCTTTTTCATCAAAAAGCTACAAAAAAGAAACACTTAAAGCTACTTGCTCCAGCACTGTCTTAAGTTCCTTCCTGTTTTTGGGGTTGCCGCTTAGTTTTATTTCATAAAGGTCGTTCGATGCGTCACCCTTCATAAAATAATACATCACGGAGTTTGTTTTGGCGCCGCCATCAAAGGTGATCTCGGAAATTTTATAACGCAACACCTTATCATCCTTTTTATAAGTGCCTGCTTCTACCAGCTTGTACACGTCGTCGTCCGCAGCCTTGAACCGCACCGTTTGGTCAAATGCGCTGTCAATACTCCTCCTTTCTTCCGAATGATATTTACTAACGGCAAACGGTATTTTTTGCGAAGCTATGTTAACAATGGCCACATACATGATCTTGTCATTAAGGTCTTTTAAAGCCTTTGTAAGCTTTTCATCCTGGTGAGACGTGGCTATGGTTAAGGATAAGGTACTGTCAATGACAATGCGTTTGCCGGTGGATTTTTGCGAAAAGGAAGTGGCCGTCAGCAAAACAAAAAACAGGGGCAGGATGATCTTTTGCATAAAACGTTGTTTTGGTAGTGGTGTTATGGATACGCTGAACCAGCGTTCGGCGGACAATATAATATGCTTTATGTCAAATAACCAAAAATGCAAAGCGGCAAGGGGTTGATTTGTAATGATTTAACCAAATCTTCAAATTTCGGCTTTAACGGTACCACCAAACCTCTTCTTGCGGAAGTCAAACTTCTTCTTGCGAAAGTCAGACCTCTTCTTGCGAAAGTCAATTGTTTGCATTGCAAACGACTATTACAAGGTGAACACCTTAAAGCAGCTAAAGCTCAAAAATATTCCCCGCCGGGTGCTAACCCCGGAAATTCCAGGACAAAAGATGTAAAGTACCGCCAGGGGTGTACAGCCGGCCGGGAAGGTAAAGAACCTCATTGGCTAAGCGCCGCCATTTTTTTGGCAATGTGTTCCATAACCTCTTTCAATGCTTGTTCGGGACTGAAATCAACCAGTTTTGTATCCTTTTCAACAATGGCAGTATGGCCGGGCTGCATGTAAAAAACATCTCCGGCATGCAGGTGTTCCTGTACGCCATCGTCGTATTTCATCAACACCTGGCCTTCCAATATATAGCCCCAGTGCGGACATTGGCAGCTATTATTTTCCAGGCCTTGCAGCAAAGGCGAAATGTCTGTACCGGCAGGCATTTCATTAAACGCAACCGTCATTCCGCCCCAGCCGGGAAGGCCCCGCATAACGGTACCGGGCGCCTCCATTGTTACGGGGATGTCCTCTTTTTTAATTTTCATGCGAGATCAGTTTGGAGTTACAAAAAATGAACGTTCATACGATGAAGCCCTGAAGCGTAAAGCTGTCATTAAGGTATTGCGCTGTGTGGATTTAATAAGGCAAGATCGTGGGATAAATTTCGAGGGCAAAGACTTGCTTCCGGCAGCAAAGTTGTAATGCTAAATTAACGGTTTTTGGGTTGGTGTAAAAAAATACTGATGACAGACACGGCCTGGAGATGTGGCGGTATTTCATGTTCCTTCAGTGCCGCTTTAATTTCAAAGTTTAGTGAAAGTATTGTGTTGAGCATTTGTCGTCAAGCCGCTGTTTTAGAGATACCCGTAATGATCTGCCATCTATCTCTCGGACTCTGTACATTCATAGAAATACTTGAAAGCTCCAGGTATAAAGTATCTCCATCCTGTCCATTGAATGTATTTGTCCGGCCATACATAGCCATGCATTCTAATGAGGGTGTTGTAAAGCGTTCCTTGTTCGTCTTTTATGATGCACGATTTTGAGCTTAGCAGTTCACACAAAAGCTGGTCAAAAGGTGCCCATTTCCATTTTACAAAAACTGCATCTTGAAGATAAGCGGCATCGCTTTTTCTGATTTGCTGTTCGGCGCTATCAAGTTGCTGCTTCGCTAACTCCTTAAGAAGACCATGTTTTGCTTGTGAGGCAAGCAATTCCTTTGCTTTATTGTAGTCCATTAGAAAAACAAAGCTGCCAGTTTTGTAAGCCAGAACTTTTGATGCTGTAAGCGAAAGTTGCAAAGTGTCAAAGCTGACCAACTTCAAGCTAGAAGTGTCTTGTCCTTGTACTACCAAGCAAGTTGTCAAAACCAAAGCAGTCAAAATAGTTTTGAAGGTGTTCATATAGTTGCTGATAACGGACAGGGGTTTGTACAAGTGGGGAATTCAATGTTCCGTCTGCCTGAACTGCTGATGATAGTAGTACAAAAGCTGATGTTTATTCCATCAGCCCCACTTGCACAGTTCATGTTAGCGGTAGGCTTTTTGTCAATCCATTTTTTCTATTTGTGAATGTTGTCCGTTGGCTATAATTTTCCCTTCAATGTTCAAAGCCCCCGGGTTGCCTCCTTTTTCTACGATATAAGAAATTACATTGTCGCCATAAGTAGCTACGTTCCCTTTAATCGTAATACTTTTTGCCTCGCCTCCGTTTTTTATACTCAAGGCATAAGCAGGTAGGTCAAAATATACACCTTTTACCAATGAGGCGCCAATAGAACCGTGCGTAGTTACATCACCATTTACGGTCAGTGTTCCTATTTTTTTACTTATTTGTATGCCGACAGAACCGTCCCCAAATGTTTCAATAGATTGGAATGTGATATTATCAACTGTTCCGTCATATTGGTTATAACCTCTTGCACCCAATCCGTAAGTTTGCAACGGAGCATTTACGGTAAAGTTTTTGACAATGCCAAAATTGACAAATCCTACTCCACTCGGTCCGTAAGAGATTACGGGTGCGTTGCTTGTCCAATTATCCACACTTCCCCAAACATCTAAAACCATATCATTTACTCCGTAAGTAGTGACTTCACCGTCCGTTATCACTTCTTTTGCATGTGCGCCGTAAAGAACAAAAACACCTGCTGTAATGTAGTCAGCTACTCCGAGTGGAATTTTTCCGTTGGAATACACAGATTGTGTGTGCAGTTTTGAAATTTCTGTTCTTCCGCCTTGGTCGCCAAATCCCGAAATAAAAACACCGCAACCCGAAACAGGTGCGTTTTTTCTGCCGATACTTAAATTGCTTACTGAAACCGATAAAAGACTGTCGCTACTGGGATTGATGTTGTATATTGTCAATGCACCTTGTAACACATTAACGCCATATTTCTGTGGTTGCTCCAAATAATGTCGTGCATCTGCCGAATGAATATCTACATTATTAATGACAACATTTGCTTTCTCAACACCAACTCTTGTGATGATAGAAACTTGTCCTTTTACTAATAAATTTTCAAGCGTAAAAGTTCCGAGTTCTTTTTGCACTGTGGTATTAAAAATAGCTTTGTGATTTACAGGTGTGTCTATATTCAGGTTTTTGACAGCATTGTTTGCACTTACACCGATTCCGTCAGAATGCTGAAAAGAAAGCAAAGGCAATTCGCCATTTTCCTGCGGTTTGCCGTTTAGGTTTACACCTTCGGGCAAGAAGATACTGTAATTACACAAGATACTTCTTGTAATGGTTATTTCCTTTTGCCCGGTTTTAATGGCTGAAACGAGGTCGTTAAATGTGTTTACTGTCATAATGTGTGTCGTTTAATATTACCGCTAACGTTAAAATGTTTATGAAGTTGTGGTATTTGAAAAACGTCAGCTTCAATTAACCACAAAAGCAAAATAGCGATTTATAGCCGAATGCTTAATGTCCAGCCACAATTTTATAAACACACTCCTTTCCCGACGGGTTTCCCGCCAACACGCAAGCTAAAATATAAAACGTTTCAGCGGGAACCCGTAGGTAATACTTTTTCTTTGTATCTTTTATTATGCCTGTTCATACCACAGTAAAAACCAAAGGCATTTACTTTATCACCTTTACCTGCCATGGCTGGCTGCCTCTCATTGAAAAAGCAGGTGGCTATAGTGCACTGTACAATTTCTTTGAAGTGCTCAAAACAAAAGGACACAGCATTACCGCTTACGTCATCATGCCAAATCATGTACACCTCTTGCTCCATTACACAGGTGAGGGTTGTTTACTGAACACCCTTATTGGCAATGGTAAACGTTTTATGGCTTATGAGATCATTAAGAAGTTAAAAGAAAAAGGAGAAGAAACACTGCTCAAAACATTAAAAGAGGGGGTGCAGGCTAAAGATCGTGAAAAAGGACAATTGCATGTGGTGTGGAAAGACTCTTTTGAAGTAAAGCAATGCAGAACCAAAGCCTTCCTGTTGCAGAAGCTACAGTATCTGCATAATAATCCTGTAAGCGGCAAATGGATGCTGGCGCCTTCTTCGGTTGAATACCTGCATTCTTCTGCCCGATTTTATTATAGTGGAAAGCAACAACTCTTTGAGGTTGTGGATTATGAAAAACTGCTGGACTGGGATGGGATGTATTCGTAAAGAATTACCTTCCTACGGTTCCCCGCAAAAAAAGACTTTTACATTGTTGTTTCATTAGGCGGGAGACCCGTCGGGGAAGAAAATGTTGTACGCTGCCTTTCGTCAACTTGCTATGAGATAATGTTGCATTGATTTAAGTGTAGAAGTTAAGAGTTGATCTGACAAATGGGATTAAATTTAAGTAACCACACTTATTTCATAACCCCAAAATGTCAGATCATGAACTCAGAAACTAAGTTAATCAAAACCAAGTTAGGGCTATTGCAACTTGCAGAAAA
>JBQCHB010000041.1:0-9127 GCA_051955075.1 Flavisolibacter sp. | reverse complement strand
TGATATTGCAGATACCTGCTTTTTATGTAAAAGACCTGGTTGCAGAAAGAGAGACCAGGCAAAAAGAAGCCGTTGCAGAAGTAAGCAGCAAGTGGGCTACATCGCAGGTGGTTACGGGGCCTGTTATTGTGCTTCCTTATTGGGAAACAAAAACGGATGCCATTACGTTAAAAACCACAAGGGAAAGACAGCATGCTTTCTTTTTGCCCGATGATCTATCCATTAAAGCCGATGTAACACCTCAGGAAAGACACCGTGGAATTTACAAGGTTATGTTGTATGCATCCAACATTTCTATGCAGGGAAAGTTTCAAAACCTGCAGCTTGCAAAACTCAATATTTTACCGGAAGATGTTATTTGGAATGAGGCAGCAGTAAAACTTCCAGTGTCAGATAATATGGGATTGAATGAAGAAATTGCATTGAAATGGAAGGATTCGGTTTTGGTTTTATCACCGCAAACTTCTGATGACCGTTCGCTCAACAACGCTTTACAGGCTAACTTAAATGTTGCTTCATTACAGGATCTGCATAACATTTCTTTTTCTTCGTCTTTTAGTTTAAATGGTTCGCAACAGCTTATGTTTTCGCCAACCGGCAAAACCACTACTGTAACAATGGGTTCAAGCTGGCCGCACCCAAGTTTTAATGGCAGCACTTTGCCGCAGCGGAGCGAGATTAACGATAAAGGTTTTTTGGCTACATGGAAGAGTATTGCTTATAAAAGAAGTTTTCCGCAGCAGTGGGTTGGTTCGGCATATACGTTTATGCCTTTTGAATTAAACCTGGCTGTAGAAAGAGCGGCAACTGCGCCTGCTGCTCAGGCAAATAATATCAATGCATCGGCATTTGGCGCCAGTCTTTTTATGCCGGTAAATGGCTATCAAAAAACGATGCGGTCGGTAAAATATGCAGCGCTTTGCATACTGCTCACCTTCGCATCGTTTTTTATTATCGAGATCAATAACAAAAAATCTGTTCACCCATTTCAGTATGGATTGATCGGGCTTGCACTGATACTGTTCTATACATTGCTTCTTTCCTTTTCTGAATACATAGATTTCAATTTGTCTTATGTTATTGCTTCCCTGTTTACAATAGGCTTGATTGGATGGTTTGTAAAAGGGCTTCTTGCCTCGGCCAGGCTGGCAACTTTAATGTCTTTTATTTTGGTGTTGTTATATGCTTATGTGTTCACCATTCTTCAATTGCAGGATTATTCTCTATTGCTGGGCAGCATTGGCTTATTTATATCATTGGCTGTAGTAATGCATTTTTCAAAGAAGGTACAGTGGTAATTATTGATAAAAGAAAAACCGTAAACAGCAATTTCCGAAAAACAAATCAATGCGAAAACAATATGGTTAAACGCTTGGGCATTTTTTACATTCCCATTCATTTTATGGGTTTTATAATTACCTTATTAACTATCTTTTTTTTGATGCCTGTTTATATGGTTATTATCAAAAACGGGCATTCAATAAGTCACGACCTTTACCAAATATTTGTGTACACAACCTGCACCGCTTTTTGGTGGCAATGGATTGCACATAAAACCAGCACATAATGGAAAAAAGAAGATTCTCATGGAAGGAAAGAGGAAACAGTTTTACGTATGCCTGGAGCGGCATCAGAGCTTTAATGCGTACAGAACATAACGCATGGATTCATTTGGCGCTAACCATTGCAGCCATTGCGCTGGGTTTTATTTTAAAAATTTCGAAAGGAGAATTCCTTGCCATAATTATTGCAATGACAATGGTATGGGCGGCGGAAATATTGAATACGGCTATTGAAAAAATCATGGATTTTATTTCACTGGAAAAACATCCGCAAATAAAGCTGGTGAAAGACCTGGCGGCTGCGGCAGTATTGATCACAGCTTTTTCGGCACTGCTTGTGGGAGCAATCATTTTTATCCCTAAATTTTTAGAACATGTTTAAACAATTTGAGCATAAGCTTTCATTGAACAAAGATTTTCAGAAAACCGAAGCAGAAAGCATGTTGCTGCTTTCCTGTGCCTTTAGTATTTGCCTTACGGGCATAAGAGTGGTTTATACAGGCAACATTTTATTTGTGTGGCTGATATGGAATTTATTTTTGGCCTTCGTGCCGTATGCCATCAGCCGTTTTGCAATAAAGCGGCCGCAATTAATGCATAACAATTGGAAGTTTATTGCAGTTTTCATAAGCTGGTTGCTCTTTATTCCTAATTCATTTTATATCATTACCGATCTGTTTCATTTGCGGGTTAGGTCTGTACCGCTTTGGTTTGACCTGGCACTGATCCTTTCCTTTGCATGGAATGGTTTGCTGCTCGGTATTTTATCCATGCGGCAAATGGAAAAGATGATGGAGATGAAATTCAATATTGCCAGCGAATGGCTTTTTGTTTATCCCATGATGCTGCTGAATGCTTTTGGCGTGTATGTGGGCAGGTATTTGCGATTTAACAGCTGGGACGTGTTTTCAAATCCTTTCCATCTTTTCAATGACATTATGTATCTGATCGTTCATCCCATTCGCAACCGGTTCGACTGGAGCATGATAGTTTGTTATTCGGTTTTTATGACGCTGATCTACCTTACCATTAAAAGGCTGAGTAAAACGCTGTTAAGCACCTCCTGATTTTTTTAATGGTTTTTAATTGCAAGTATGATTGTTTTCAATAAAAAATATTTTCTTGCTGCGCTAGTTTTGTTTTTAATTGAAGTTTTCATCGCGTCGTTTGTTCATGATAGGATAGTTCGTCCTTACATTGGTGATTTGCTGGTGGTGATTTTCATATATTGTTTTTGCACAAGTTTTGTTGATGCACCTGTTAGCGCTATGGCTTTATCAGTGCTATTATTTGCGTATGTAGTAGAATTATTGCAATACCTGAATTTTATTCATTACATAGGACTCCATCAATCTAAGCTGGCCAATATTATTTTAGGCAATTCATTTCAATGGATAGACATGATCGCTTATACCATCGGGATCCTTTTGGTTTTTTGTTTTGAGTTTTTGAAGCAAAATAAATTGCCATCGACCCGTTTGCCTTAGGTATTAAATGCCCTTAAAGGTTTACAATAAAAAAGAGATGCGTACTGGCATCTCTTTTTTATGATGGTTTTCTTCGAGTTAAAAATCTAATCCCAAAGCCAGGTAAGTTTGGGGCTTACCTTTAAAAATACCGTTCATCTGCCAGGCTACATCGTAGCGTACAAAATAACCCAGCAAGGTGCTGCGTACACCAAAACCATAGCCTCCGGCAAATGGTCCAATGCCGCCGGCCTTTAATTTAACTGTAATAACAGGTGGGTCAGGCGGAGCAGATGGGCCGGGATAGCTGTTGGTTGGCCGTGAAAAATCATCATATCGGCCATTCCATGCCGTTCCCAGGTCAATGAACTGCACTAGTTGAAAGTTGCGCAAAAAAGCATTATTGATTGGTTTATTAAACAAAGTGCTGAATACCGGCATTCTTATTTCGCTGTTGATAACAACATTGTTGCTGCCGTTAGCAATATTTTGTTTAAAGCCCCTTAGATTAACGGCCAATGCCTGGTAAGTATAATCCTGGTCGGGATCAGGCGTATTGCTTGCATCAAAGTAGCGATACTGTCCTGTGGCATCATCTCTATTATCTTTAAATTTCAACCATCCATCTACCCCACCGAGGTAGTAGATTACTTTTTGATTGCCCCAGGAGAAATCGCCTGCGGCACGCAGTGCCCAAATCACATTCCTGTAAATTGGTAAATAATGTCTTGCGTCAAATCCGGCATTGAATAAGAAGCGGCCTTCGGTATTTCCCGGTTTCAGATCGGTAAACCAGTCTACATAAGTCTTCCATCGAAGCCCGTTCCAGATATTCATGGTTGGGTTCAGTGTGTTATCATGCACATATTCTACTGTAAACTGGCCAAAGGTTTTTGTTCTGTCGGGTACTTTTAGATCGTTTACAGAAAAGCCGGCTGGAAAAATTGTTTTGTCAAAGCGAGGACCAACAGTTAGCCGCACACTCCTTACTTTATCAAAAGGATAATTGAGGCGTGCAAGGTAATAGCTGGAATGTTGCTTTACAAAGGCCAAACCGCCCTGGCCTGTAGTGTCAATTATATTTTCGACGCTGGTTCGATAATAGGTGAAGCCCCAGTCAAATCTTTTTTTCAGATTGGTGAACTCAAACAAAATATCATTGTCACGCAGATTGGGTGCAAAGCGTATGCCGCCGGAAACTTTATAATCTTCAAAAAGATCAACAGTGCCCATCCTGATCAAACCATTCAGGTCGTTACCATTGGCAGGTTCAATAGGCCCCTGGCCGCCCTGGTAAGGTTGGTATTTACTTACGCCAAACATGGTATTGTTTAAGCCAGCCACCACGTAATCGTTAAAGAATTTTGGCGGACGATATTCATACAGTTTTGCTTTTTTCAAAATGGTTTCTTCCGAAATTTCTTCTGCATCAAACACCTTTCCTAATTGCGATTGATCGGCAGAAGAACTGTCTTTCTTTTCGTTCTGAAATTCGTTCTGGAAGAAATCACTTTGCTTTTTGGCCGTATCACCTGCCGGATGATTAATGTTTTCGTTTTTGCTGGCCGCAATGCGCTCACGGTCAATCACTTTTTTCATGTATTCCGTGGGCTTGGCGGTTACATTACGTCGGTGCAATGCTGTTTCATCTACTTTTAAGCGATACAGAAATTTATAATTGCCCTGTCTTGTTACTTCGCTTACCAGGCTATTATCGCCTGCGGTTCTTGTTTCCAGTAAGCTGCTCTGATAATTAGTTAATGGAAACACATAAGTGGAATCGTTGGTAATGGAAACAAAACCTACAGAATCAATATCCGCTTTGTTCCAGTCTTTCAGCACACTGTCAACTTCTTTTGGTGGCGGATTACGCAACACTTCGTCGCCAATGAAAACCAAAGTGTCAAGACCGGCTCTTTCCGATCTGAAAAATCCGGCGTAACGGTTGTTAATGCCGTTTTCATCACTTACAAAAGTGAAGTGCGAAGTGTTGTATTGCGAAGGATAGCGGGCATTGCCAAATTTTACATTGGTGAGCTGAGAAATTTGCTTGAACTCAGACTTATTCCAGTTATCAATTAAAAAAATGTTGTAGTGTGGCGAACCTAGCGCCGTATCCGCATCCGCTGCAGTAGCTGAAGGCCGGTTGCTGGAAAAGATAATCCCGGTTTTACCAGGAAAAGCTACAAAAGCCGGGTCAAGATCATCATATACGTCATTGGTAATTTGCTCTGTAGTTTGTTTGTCAATTTTGTAAACAAAAATATCTGTATGGCCACTTTTTACGGCGCTAAACAAAAGTGTATTGGCATCCAGCATGTACTTCACATCCTGCACCTGTGTAAACTGCGGCAAATCTTGCTTTATAATTTTTACCTGGTTCAGCGCATCGTACACAAATAATTTATTTTTCCCTTCTTCATTATACACAACGGCCAGTCTTGTTCCTTTTCCGTCCCAGGCAAGAATAGGATAGTTGGGGTTGATCTCATCTTCTCTTGAGCGAACACCGTATTGAAGAATTACTTTTCTGTCTACAAAGTTGGGATGGAAAGTAACACTGTATTTTCCCTGCTTGAATTCTACCACAGCATAAGCAAAACTTCTGGGTTGCGGGTTGGCATTAAAACGAATAAAATCTTTCTTGCCAATTTCTTCGGTTACCGATAACTGTCCTTTGGGTACCAGCCTGCGTGCACGAATGTCTTTGTAATACATCTGCGACATTTCGGTCATAAAGTCCTGCAGCACGGCTTTAAATTTCTTTTTGGCAATTCTTTGCGTGGCGCTGTTCAGGTTGCGGTAAATGCGGGAAAGGTAAAGCATGTAGGTGGTTTTTGCCTTTCCGTATTTATTGCCGATGTAGTACCAAAATGCATGTCCGGCTAGCAAAGGTTTGGCAAAAGCCAGTTGATAAAAATTATTGTAGTCGCCGCTGAGCAAGGCGCTTTTAAGCTGATCGTCCAGCGCTGTGCTCCATTCTTCTGCAGCGTAATCAATGTAGCCATCGGTTAACCATTTGGGCAGGTCGAGCAAGGTTTGGTTGGCTGCCAGTTCGCCCAGGTCATCGCCAAACAACACATTGGCCACTAACACGCCGGCTATGCCCTGCCGAATTTGCTTGCGCAGGTTTTCGTGGTTGCCATCAAAATAAACCAGCATTTTATTATTCACCAGTTTGGTAACGCCGCCGGTATTTTGCCAGTCAATGCCCAGGCCAATGTTCGACTGCTGCATTTCGTCAAAGCTGTTATAGATAACTACATTGGCCCTGCGCTGCAAACCATATTCAATAAACTCTTCCAGTTGGGGCAATTCTTTTTCGGCTACCTGGGCTACGTATTTACCCAACTCCAGCCCATCCTGGCTGAAATAAGTATTGAAGTTTTCAGTTTGATAATATTTCCATTTGAACTGCTGGTATTGTACGCGGTTTTTGCCAAACTCCACGGCATTTACCTGTGCATGCACATTGGCGGAGAGAACGAGCAATGAAGCACAGGCCAGCCGGCCAATCGTTTTAATCATAAAGTAGATGCGATTTCTTTTAAATAGCTCCCGATTTTGGATAGTAAATTGCAATTAAAAATACAAAAATCTGCATGTTAACAGTTCAGGCATTTACATTCAATCCGGTTCAGGAAAATACTTACGTGGTGTACAACGATAAAAAGCAGTGTTGTATTATAGACCCAGGCTGTTATTTTGCCTCCGAAGAACAGGAATTAAAAGATTTTATTGAAAAAAACGGTTTGCAGCCTGTTTACCTGCTCAATACGCACTGTCATTTGGATCATATTTTCGGCAACCGCTTTGTGGCAAAAACTTTTGGACTATCACTTTTTTTGAACGAACTGGAAAAGCCGGTGCTGGATTATGGCCCTGCGGCAGGGCAGCTTTGGCAGTTGCCTTTCGATAATTACGAAGGCGAGCTGCACTACCTGGCCGAAGGCGATAATGTGCGCATTGGCGATGATGTGTTGCATGTTTTGTTTACGCCGGGCCATTCGCCGGGCAGCATTAGTTTTTACAGTAAAGAAGATAAGTTTTTGATCAGCGGCGATGTATTATTTCAGGGTAGTGTAGGCAGAACAGATTTGCCTGGCGGCGACTTTGCTATTCTGGAAGAAAGCATCAAAACCAAATTATACACTTTGCCTGCCGATACCATTGTCTATTCGGGGCACGGAGATTCTACTACCATTGGCGATGAGATGAAAACAAATCCGTTTGTGAAGATGATTTGATTGGGTATTTGATTAAGTTGGGAGGTTTTGGGGAACGTTGAGGATTTGCTGCTGTTAAAAATATTTATTGGGCGCCCAGTTCTGACTGCTTAATTTTTTTATTGTTGAAGATATGCAATGGAGGCGAAGTTATTACGACACTGGAATTGATTCTGATAGATATATGATACATATAGCTGACGGCTTTTCGGTAGTCTTGCCACATTAGCAAGCCGATGTTGTAAGCATTGAGAAATGCTAAATATTTTCAAAATTTCTATAGTCACCAATAAGTATGTCTTCAACAATAATTCCTTCGCCAAAAAATTCTATTACATTATTTTTCCAATGCAGAGAGTAAATTTCAGAACTGCCTTTCTTTGCCTTTATTGTCAATTTAGCATTGAATTTTCCTAAATTATCAGTCCATTCGGATTCAAATTCTCCTTGAAAACCATTTCCAATTACTCTATTTGCAGTTTCTTCATAATTAATTATATGTTGGTTATTTGAAAAAAACCCTTTTAAGTTTTGTTTGTCGTCAAGCTTGAAGTAAAAGCGTCCAATTATTTTCATGTTGTTAGTTTAATCTTTTGAAATTGTATCTTTTAGTGTTTATCTCGCAAGGCCGTATGATTGTATAGAACTTTTTCCGAAAATTGACTATGTTTTGCTTATTTATTTTCAGGTTTCATAAAGGAAGCGTTAAAACAAATTCCTGTCCCATGATAATAGTTGCAATTTGATTCGCTAATTTTCACAATACCATCATTTAGAAATGTAAATTTTACTTGCTCACAATTTTCATTTTTGAATATGGCTACGTTATCGGACACAAAATTTGCCACGCCATTAATAGCACCTTCCAGTTTCGGCGCGGATACGTCATAGACAGGAGCAGAGACTGACAAGGTAAATTTAAAACTGCCTTTTCCTATATCAATGATTTCTAAATTGCCATCTATAATTCCACAATCGAGGTCTTGAAGAAAAGAATAAGAACCTGCATATATTTCTTTGTAACCACTTTTACCGTCTTTAGCGCTGACTGGAGCAGATAAATCTGGCTCTGTCTTGTTATTGTTAACGATTACTGGATCTATTTTAGAAATGCCTGTGTCAGAAAATGATTGTGTTGCCAAATTGCTGCTAGAAGTTTTTAAGGCGGTGAAACCTATTAAGGTTATCACTGCCACACTTGCGACAACCCAAAATACCGGTTTTTGATACCACTTTTTTCTTTTAAATAATTCTTCATATTCTGGGTCAAACTTTTCTTCATAAATTGCGGTGGGTTGGTGCGTAGGTTGTTGTTGAACTATGGTTTTCGCTGGTATTTCTTTTTCTTTTGTCTGTTCCTGCGGTTGAAGTTTACTTAAAACCGTTAGTCTTTCTTGCTCATAGATTTCTTCTGAAATGACATTTTTCTCCCGTAGTGAATGCAATTGTGATAATTGATTTAGTAAACTGCTTTTATCATTAATAGGAACTTCTTCTTTAGATGTTTGATTGATGGCAAGTGAGACTGCTTCTTTTTTAGGCTTTATCAAAGTAGAAAAAATGCCAAGCAACGAAAACAGCATTGTCAAATAATAGCCGATACTTAATGTGGAAGTAGCGTTTTCATGAATGCCTTTTACAATAATAAAAAGAAGTAACACAGTAATAATTCCAATTACAAATTCATCTATCCACATATTGAACTTGGATTTCGCCAAATCCAAAATGATGTTGGCAAACGCCAAAAAAGGAATTAGATAAAGAACGTAGCTAAGTTTTAAGTATACCGCGTCACTATCGTTATTAAAAAGGCTTTCTATTGTAATTAGTCTGTCTAATGAAGTAGGTATTTCAAAGCCATTCAGAGTATAAG
>JBQCHB010000040.1:0-4166 GCA_051955075.1 Flavisolibacter sp. | reverse complement strand
AAGAAGCAAGGCTATTGAGGTAGGGTCGTCCATTGGGATAAAGGAAAGATCTGTAGGGTATTACCTAGGGCAGTTGTCCAAAGAGCAAAAACTTAGGCATGAGTATGGAAACTATGAAAAAATTCAAAGTCAATAGTTCTGTTTTGCAACTAACAATGCAAACTTGGCAATGATCTACTTAGGTCATTGCCTTTTTTATTTAATAGAAATGCTATATTATCATTTATTGCAAAGTTGCAAAGTTGCAAAATTGAGCTGGATTGGGAACCTTTGCTCTTTTCTTCTTTTATAATTAAAAGGTTTTGCACAAGCATAACAATAAAAGTCAAAAATAATTTTCCAAATATCTTTCTACAGACGTGCAATTTATTGGTTTGTTGAAGTATTAACTAGACAAGTTAATAACGTTATAAATTAACTACTGGCAGACAGCTACCACCTCTATAAATACCCCCCCTACCCCTGAAAGTCAAACTTGCTATCCCCCTCCTTACTCAGTTTCTAAACTTTTAATTTCTACCACAAGACTTTTAAGAAAAGTCAAAAAATGAAGGGTTCAAAGGCAACAGCAAAACGCACAAGAAAATGCTGCTTTTTTAAAAAATATGCAGTGCTCAAACCTTTTAAGAGTGCATTATATGACTAAATCCTACAAATTCTCTTACTATTTCAATCATAAAACCATGACACCTTACCTGGCAAGAAGCCAATTATCCATTTTGTATTCTCTGTAGAAGGGTTTTATAAAATTCTACTACAGACAGCGCATATTCGGCATACTACTTATTCAAAGGCTGATAGGAAACTATTGGCCTTTGACATTTCTACACTTTAAACAATTCTCCATGAATCTTAAATCCAGACATACAAGGGCACAAGAAAGAATCAGGTCTAACCTTAAACTGCTCTATCCAAGAATAAATTCAAAGGAAGTTACAGAAATGGTTCTGAGCAAGATCAATAACTGTACTACTTCCAGTGAGTTATACACCTTGTTATTCAGGAAAAACTTTGAGTACGACCTACAGCTACAGGAAGCCTTCAGCAAGAAGTTTATAGAGATCAAGGGCTATCCCAATGCTCTGTTTTTTGCACCTCCCAAACAATCACATATGAGACAGCTAACCATTGAAGAGCGCAAAGGCTTCATTACCATCATCAAGGCATTAATCCCAGGGATGAAGAAAAAGGAAAGAATATCTGTTGAACTACAAGAGGCTATTGCTGAATGTAGCACAGCGCAGCAATTGACTGACCTTCTTTATTCAATGGAGATAAACAAAGAAGCTGAAATAGACGCTTTTGAAATAAGATATAATCAACTATTAAGAGCATAAAGCATTTAGTATGAAACCATATTTAGCAAGGTCAAAGCTTGACCAACCATAATTATCGTTCTGCAGAAAAAGAACTTAAAAGATATGCCTAAAAGGGCCTGGGAAATACCTGGGCCCTTTGCTATTTAGGGCCATTTATAACAACAAAAACCATTTCAATGATCCACATTCATATCGAACTCTTAATTGAATCTAAGGATGCAGATTCCATTCCTGTAGGATTACAACAGGCAATTGAGAGTTGTAAATCCATAGAGGAGTTAGATGCATTAGTTTATGCTACAGCAGATAAAACAGAAGCTATGGACGTTGCATTCACTAAACGCTCTAACGAACTCGAATCTTCAAACAATCCCTCTCAAATTTTCTAACATTTAAAACAAACATTTATGGAACTCCAAATCATGCCAAATGGCAATGGGCAAAATCATGCCCTTACAGTAGCATTTAATAATGAAACAACTGCAAGAAAAGCCTTTATCGAGGCTAATACGATTCAAGGTACGCTGCCAGAGATCAGGCAGAACCATATTATTCCTGTCTTTACTAAGGATAATGAAACAACGATCTCACAGGTGGACTTTATAGAGACCACTCAGGAAGTCATATCATCTGTTTTTCCTGGAGAACGCATTTTAAGCCCCTCTGTAAGACTTAGCCATCCAATAAAGGGCAGAATACCAGAAGCCAGAAATAAGCCTGCTACAGAACTGGAATCATGGGAAAGAACCATTTACTATGAGCGTATGGCATTCATAATAGAAGTTCCCTCTATCAGTGATAACATAGGAGGTGAAAAGCTGTCATTGACCATTGGAGGTGTCAAGGCATATAACCTTGATAATCTCAATGGCAAGAAGGGGTCTGATGAGCATTTTAAAGTCTTCATTGGATTTAAGGTGTCAGTATGTACCAATCTTTGTGTTTGGACAGATGGATTTGCTTCAGACGTAAGGGTCAAGAACCTGCACCAATTAAAGGATATGGTCTATAACCTGGTTAAATCTTTTAATGCCATTGCACAACTAAAGAAAATGGACATGCTCCAGAATTATGCGTTGACGGAAAGACAATTTGCACAGCTTATAGGAAGAGCAAGAATGTATCAACACTTGCCAACCAATTTAAAACTGACAGTGCCTGAACTTCATTTTGGTGATAGCCAGATCAATAGCGTTTGTAAAGACTACTACAGGGAAAACAGTTTCTGCAGGGATGAAAATGGAGATATAAACCTGTGGAAGTTATACAACCTGTTTACTGCTGCCAACAAGCAAAGCTATATAGACACTTTTGTTGACAGGGCTGTCAATGCTTCCAGTTTTGTAGAGGAAATCAGTTATGCTCTGGAGCATAAAACCCTCAATTGGTTTTTAAGCTAACCCTATCGTGTCCGTCCATCCAAATCTTTATAGGTATGGATAGGACGGACATTTTTATTTGTCTCAATATTTAAGGAGTTGGTGTCAGTTATAGCGGCACACCATAAACTACCCGCTAATTGGAGAACTCACATTGTTTTGTATTTTGTCAGCTTCTAATGTTTTAGACCTTATGAACCCAATGATATTTAACTGCTTTTTACTCTTCGGCTTCGTTATTCTACTGTCCCTATTTCAATCTCGTTTTAGGGTAGTAAAGGATAGTCCCTTATCATTTGTTGTTATAGTAATTGTGGTACCTTTCTTAGTATTAGGTAAAGCAAAAAATATTAAGTCATGGGATGATCTGACTGGGCTTGAGATTTTTACCTATACTTTAATGCTTGCTTATCTCTTCCCAAAAAGAATTGTTCCAAAGGTCAATGAGGGATTTATTTATGCCTATACGCTGTTGCATTGGTATTTGGTAATAGATGCCATAAACAGGGTTGGGTATAATTTCTGGAATGTATCGATTGCACTGCTTTCAATTTTTCCAACTATCCTGATCATTAAAAATGCATTTGAGGATAAAGCCCTGGAGCGGAAAGAAAAGATAGTGCTGTACTATTGGTTTTTGTTTATTGTAGGGTATTGCTTTATAAGCCAATGGGCGCAGAATATAATTCATCCAGTGCTTACCAGCTATGAAATCTCTTATCAATCTACGTTTCTGATTTTCATTTCGGCAGTTCAACTCTATTTTATTTCAACCATACTAACGCTTTGGTTTGTTGCCATTCCTGTATTTCACCTGGATAAAGGTAGCGAGCCTTTCAAAGTAAGATGGCAGCAGGCTAAAAGAAGTTGGAGGAAAATACTTAATTGTGAGCTTGACAATTATATAGAGTATCAGATTAACCGCATACAGGTATTTTATATTACAGTCACGTCAGTGTTTATATTTTTTCTTGATTACTCTTATCATTCATTTAGGCCTTATTTGATCATTGTATATACGATCGTTCTGCCACTCATTTATTTTTATTTGAAGGTTGTACCTGAAGAAAACTTAGAAGACCCTTTTGCTATTCCAGAAAATGGACACACTTCAAGGTAAACCCAGTAATAAGGGTTATAAAATAAACAGCTGACTTTAGTGGGAGCATCAATTCTAAATAATCTATAGGCAATCAATGTAATTGCTCAACTCCATTTGCAGTTATACTAAAAAAGTATAAATGACTTTTGCAATTACAGCTACCATCAAAACAACATACCAAAGCATGCTCCTTTTTGTTTTGTAGTCTATGTTATTAC
Source organism: Flavisolibacter sp. (assembly GCA_051955075.1). Classification (GTDB taxonomy): domain Bacteria; phylum Bacteroidota; class Bacteroidia; order Chitinophagales; family Chitinophagaceae; genus Flavisolibacter. Next base: position 148 of record JBQCHB010000040.1, on the reverse strand, counting down.
TTTTCTTGGTTTCTCTAATAAGCCAGATAGAAAAACAGAGAAGGGCAATTCCAGATAAAGCAACAAGCCATTTGATTGTAGAAATAAAAGTAATAGCAAGCACTCCGAGACTGAGAAAGATAAGTATCCATCCTCTTGTTATTTTTTT
>JBQCHB010000039.1:0-3581 GCA_051955075.1 Flavisolibacter sp. | reverse complement strand
TTGGTAATAATGGCGACAGAAAATGCCGTAAAAAAAACCACCAGGAAAGCAAAGCTGCCGATGATGCGCCACCATTTTTTCATCTCCTTAAAAGATACCGACCAGCACGCTTCAAATAACAGCGGCGGCAAAAATATAAAGAAGATCAGATCGGGATTGATTTTTACCATTGGCAGCCCGGGGATAAAGCTGATCAAAAGCCCGGCCACTACCAATAAAATGGGATAGGCAACTTTTAATTGCCGGGCCCACATTTCCAAAAGCACGATGGCCGCTACCATGGCCAGTAAAAAAGGAAGTGTAGTATGCATTCGGGTAATTTTTTTCGGATGCGCAAGACAATCAGCTCTCCTTACTTTTCGTGCCGCGGGATCTGTACCGGAAGCCGGCTTTGCGCAAGGACAAAGATAAAGGACACACGTGCTGTTATTACTTATTGACCTAAGAAATATAAATCCAATCGCAAATTATCCAGCAGATCGGGATTCAACTTAATATCAGGAGCCAATTTAAAATTGAGCAAGTTCCGGGTTTTCTTCCACAAGAACCCGTCCCAATTTTGCAAAAACATTTAAACGAAAGCTATGCAAAGATTCAAAGACAAATTCGCGCTTATTACAGGTGGAACCAACGGCATGGGATTGGCCACAGCCCGGGAATTCATCAAAGAAAACGGCCGGGTAATTATCACGGGGCGAAGTGCCGGCACGGTGAATAAAGCCGTAGAACAATTGGGTAAAAATGCGTTTGGCCTTGTATCCAACGCCGGAAATATGAAAGACATCCTGGCTTTGCAGGAACAGGTAAAACAATATACCAGCAACATCGATCTGTTGTTCGTGAATGCAGGCTATGGAAAGTTTGCGCCGGTAGAGCTTGCCGACGAAGCCCATTTTGACGAGCTGTTTGATATGCTGGTAAAAGGCGCTTTTTTTACGGTTCAGCAGGTGCTGCCGTTAATGAAAAACGGAAGCTCCATTGTATTGAATACTTCGGTGGTTACGGGCATGGGCATGCCTAACTTCTCTGTGTATTCGGCGGCTAAATCAGCGGTGCAATCCTTCATCAAAACGTTTGCCGCAGAGCTGACCGTGAAAGGAATTCGTGTGAACGGCATCAACCCCGGATACATTGCTACCAACGGATTCAACAATACCGGTTTGGATGCAAGCCAGATTGAAGCAGCCATTCAAAATATTATTCCTTCCATTCCTTTCAAAAGATTTGGCAATCCGGCTGAAATTGCCCACGCGGTATTATTTCTTGCCTCGCAGGAAGCCTCCTACATCCACGGCACAGAACTAACTGTGGACGCAGGATTTTCAGTTATCCGATGATACGGCACAGCGATATTTCCGGCACCGACCTGCGAAGTAAAATCAGGAAACGGCAAATCCGCTTTGGCGCAAACCGGCAACTGAAAATTTATGGAACTTTGTCGTGCGCCTCAGGCAAAAAAATGAAAAAGGAAAACCGGGTGTTCTTTTCAACAGAAGAGGAAGCTTTGCAAAATAAATATCGCCCCTGCGGGCACTGTATGAAAGCATCCTATAAAAAATGGAAGAATGGATTTATTTGAAGACGTTATTGACAAAACAAAAAACCGGTTGTCGCACGACGGAACGGTGAATTATTACGGCAAGTTGTTTAGCCGCGAAGAAGCGAATAGTTATTTCGATACATTGATGAACACGATTGACTGGCGAAATGATGAAGCTGTAATTTTCGGGAAGAAGGTCATTACCAAACGGAAAGTGGCTTGGTATGGTGAAAAGCGATTTCAATACACTTATTCAAACATTACCAAATACGCTTTGCCGTGGACAAAGGAATTGCTGGCGCTGAAACGCGTTATCGAAAACGAAACAGGCGAGACATTTAATTCCTGTTTGCTCAATTTATACCACAATGGCGAAGAAGGCATGGCATGGCACAGCGACGGGGAAGCTGATTTGAAAAAAGACGGGGCAATCGGCTCATTAAGTTTGGGGGCAGAGCGAAAGTTTACCTTCAAACACAAAACCACCAAAGAAAGAATCGAAATGATGCTCGAGCACGGAAGTTTATTGGTAATGAAAGACGCCACGCAAACATTTTGGCTACATCGCCTTCCGCCAACCAAGCGCATTACCACACCAAGAATCAACCTGACATTCAGGACGATCATTCATTAAACTGGACGGCCGAAAGCAGGCGTAGCTGAGGAGGCCCGCTTCGATATTTTTCAAAATAAAAATCTTTTTCTTTTATTTGTTTACTGATACAATTGATTCATTTTCAGCATAACGTGACGTCACACTTCAATAAAAGTGGAAGATATATACACGACTGATTTCTCTAAACTTTTTTTGAAAGAGAAAGATGTAAAAGGATTTTTATAACTTCAAATACCAGATAAGGTTGCAGTAATCGTCTTACAAAAGTGAATATAATAACTAAAACGGCAGCCAAACCGGAACTCATGGACCAATCGCCTCTTTCTATTCATCTCAAACAGGATTTTAAATTCTCTGACAATGAGTTAATAAAAATTATCCAGTTATTTGAAACCGTACATGTAAAAAAGAATGAACATCTTTATCGCTGCGGTGAAATTGTAAGGCAGGTTTACTTTGTTGAAAAAGGTTGCTTAAGGCAGTATTATATCAATAACAATGGCGAGGACCGTACCATTTATTTTAAGATTGAAAACGGCTGGTGTAGCGAGCTGGTGAGTTTCCTCGATAATAAGCCCACCGAACTCTGTGTTCAGGCGCTTGAAAACAGTACGCTTCAGGCCATCAATCAAAAAAATTGGGTATATGCCATTTCTCACGTTCAATCTTTCACGCTCGGTTTTATAAGGGCGCAGCAGGACACGAATTATATGCTGAAAAAAAGACTCGCCGAAGCAACGGTTGAGACGCCTGAAGAAAAATATCTTCGATTTGTAAAGGAAGAACCTCATTTACTACAAAGGATACCGCTGTATCAAATCGCGGCCTATTTAGCCATGACACCTGAGACCTTAAGCCGCATCAGAAAGAAAATTTCAGAAAAATAATTTCTTATCCGGAATCAAGGATTTTGCTGCAGCGCCCATATAGTTTTGTGCTCTAAAAAAATATATAATATGAAAAGAGAAACTATCAAAGTAGGCCAAATCATTATTGATTTCCTCCTGGAAGCCGCGGATACCAACGGTTCTGCAGCCATGTTTGAATTTACTGTGCCGGTTGGCGCAAAGGTGCCTATTCCACATTACCACGAACATTATGATGAAACCATTTATGGTTTAGAAGGCACTTTAACTTTTACGGTTGATGGCAAGGCCATAGATATTCGGCCGGGCGAAACTTGTTTCATTCCCCGCGGCGCCGTGCATGGGTTTGACAATTTAAAACAGGAAGATGCCAAGGCATTGGCGGTAATTACTCCGGCGCTGCTCGGTTCTATCTTCTTTAAAGAAGTTGGCGAAATAGTAAATGCAGGCGGTCCCCCTGATCTTCAAAAGCTAAGGTTTGTTATGACAAAACACGGACTCGTTCCTGTTCCGCCTAAAATGCAACACGCGTAACCGTTTGACGTTTATTATATTACTG
>JBQCHB010000038.1:0-26137 GCA_051955075.1 Flavisolibacter sp. | reverse complement strand
AATGTTTCATTTGCTTTGTGGAATGGTTTCTCACTTTCTATGATGCAAACAGCATTACTATTAGTGGCGGTAAGCTGCTTGTGTTATTGGTTGTGGGAGAAGAAAAAAATAATGTTATGGGTTTCGCTTAGTTCGTTTTGTGCATTTATTTGTTTTCGTTCGGTTGATTTCTGGAATGCCTACCATCAACGAAAGCTTATTGTTTATAACGTGCCAAAGCACCAGGCAATTGATTTGATCAGTGGCCGCAGCTTTAATTTTATTGGCGATACAGATCTGTTAACAGACGATTTCTTTCGCAATTTTCATATTCAACCCTCGCGGATTTTGCATCGCATTAATCAAACACAATGTATTTCTACCAATACAAAAGATTTTGATTTTGCAGGCAAGCATATCATTATTCTTGATACAGCTTCTCAATTGTTACATCAACCGCAAAAGCAAAGCCTTGATCTTTTAATCCTCTCTAAAAATCCAAAGATTTATATCTCTGCTTTAATTAAAAGATTTTCCCTTCATCAAATTGTTATCGACGGCTCTGTACCTGCATGGAAAGCAAGGCTTTGGAAAAAGGATTGCGACTCGCTTCATATACCTTATCACGACGTAAGTGAAAAAGGCGCTTTTGTAATGAATTTATAGCCCCTACCTTTGCGGCTTTCTTATATCGCCGTTGGCTTCAACTTTTTCTCATGAATAAAAGAATTACGTCCGCTTTAATTTCGGTTTTTTACAAAGATGGTTTGGAACCTTTAGTGAAAGAACTTCAAAACAAAGGCGTTACCATTTACTCTACCGGTGGTACGCAAAAATTTATCCAGGAATTAGGCATTGATGTGTTGCCGGTTGAAGACCTTACTTCTTATCCTTCTATTTTGGGCGGCCGGGTAAAAACGCTTCATCCATCTGTGTTTGGCGGCATTTTAGGCAGAAGAAATAACGAACAGGATGTGCAGGAGATGAAACAATTTGAAATTCCGGTGATTGATTTAGTGATCGTTGATTTATACCCTTTCCAGGAAACAGTAGCGCAAACAACGGAAGAAAAATTAATTATCGAGAAAATTGATATTGGCGGTCCTTCTATGATACGGGCGGCGGCAAAAAACTTTAGCGATGTTGCTGTCATTGCATCGAAAGATGACTATCAAAAATTGGTAGACCTATTACAGCAACAAAACGGTGAACTGTCTTTAGAACAAAGAAGAAGCTTCGCTGCTAAAGCTTTCAACATTGTAGCAGATTATGATATTGCCATCAACAACTATTTTTATAAAGATGCGCCGCTAACGGTGATTGGCGCCGGCCGTCAAACTGTTTTGCGTTATGGTGAAAACCCACACCAACAAGCTATTTTTTATGGTAATCTCAATGAATGTTTTGATCAACTCCATGGCAAAGAAATTTCATACAACAATTTGGTAGATATTGATGCCGCCATTGAACTGATAAAAGAATTCAACAGCACTACGTTTGCCATTATTAAGCACACCAATGTTTGTGGTATTGCACAAAGAGAGGAAGTAACAAACGCCTGGAGAGATGCATTGGCCGGCGATCCGGAAAGTGCTTTTGGCGGCGTGCTGGTCTGCAATAAAGAAATTGATGCCACAACTGCGGAAGCCATTAGTGAAATATTTTTTGAAGTATTGATGGCGCCTTCTTTTTCTACAGAAGCATTTGAAAAATTAAAAACGAAAAAGAACCGCATTCTTCTGCAGTTAAAAAATACAAACACAAGCACTAACATTTATAAGAATGCTGTAAACGGAACTTTGCAGCAGGGAAAAGATGCAGGCAATTTTGAAAAATGGGAAGAGGTAGGCGCAAGAGTATCTGACGAAAGAGAGAAAGAAGATTTGCTGTTTGCCAACCTTGTTTGCAAGCATTTAAAATCGAACGCTATTGCTTTGATAAAGAACAAGCAGTTAATTGGCAAAGGTTGCGGGCAAACCAGCCGCATTGATGCATTGCGCCATGCGGTTGAAAAAGCCAAACAATTCAGCTTTGATTTAAATGGTGCTGTTATGGCCAGTGATGCTTTTTTCCCATTTAACGATTGTGTGCAGTTAGGACACGAAGCAGGCATCACAGCGTTTATACAACCCGGCGGTTCTATAAGAGATAAAGACAGCATCGAATATTGCAAGGAAAATAATTTGGCAATGGTGTTGACAGGCATGCGGCATTTCAGGCATTAGTTTTCGTGACCATCTTCACGAACTGCCAATATACGTCTCGCCATCCTTTAAATTCATCTGCTGTGCCTAAAAAATTGTTGTGCCAGATGGTGATGAGTATGCCATTGACTTCCTTTATTGCCTGATAATAATGCTCCAACTCTTGTAATGCTTCTTCTGTGTTCAGCTTTTGTTCATAATAGGCGTTTGCATCCATAAAGCAAAACGGGTGAACCAGCAATGGTGTTTGTTCTTCATGTTTCAGATCGTACCAAAAAAACGAAGATGCAATTGAAGCCCGGAAACCATTGATGCTGCCATAACCCATAGAATAATCGTTGACAATTCCTGCTGCCAATAAACTTCTATACGTATCGGGTAAATGAAAGCGGATATAATGTTGACGTGAAGCATCAATAGGTTGTTGTGTTAATTGTTCTAACCATTTTTTTTCTTTTGTCAATAATGCAGGTGCATCGCCACTGGCCCATGAAGGGTGCAAAGCAATTTTATATTTTGCAGCAGTGGTTCTCACTAACTCTTTGAAGTCTGCATTTTCCGGATCAATGTTTTTATCGTATTTGCCTTTTTGCTGTGCTACCAAAAAAAAATAAATAGGGTTTAAATTTTGCTGTTTATGCAGTTCCTCCATCCAATGATACGCATCAAAAGGGTCTTGTATTTTTTTGCGTAAAACTTTTATGCGTTGCGAAAGAAGTCGCCACCGGCCTGCAAAAAATAATTTTATAATAGCGCCTGCATTTCTTTTAATGCCTTTATTGCGATAGCTCCATGCGATGTCAATGTCATAAGTGGGATGGAAGATGAATGATGAACGGTGAATGGTGAATGAAGCGTTTTTCTCAATCAATAACTTTCTAAAATCTTCCAGCCAAATATTTACTAAAGGCAGTTGAAGAAATGCTTCACGAAAAGCTAAAGAGTTTTCATGCGCATATCTTCCATATATGTCTTTTTTGTGCGGCAGGTATTCTTCGTAGCGGGTGATGAGGTAAAAAATAGCGGCCAATAAATCAAAGCCTGCGTTCCCTTCTGTTTTAAAAAATGCTTTGTAATGATTGTATTCAAAGCAATCCACTTTTACAGGATGCACAGCCGATTCGAACAAAAGTGCATGCGGATGAATCCAAATTTCTTCAGTGATTATTTGATGATAGCTGTAATTGATTTTGCAGCCTGCGTCGGCCTTTGCATATTTTTCTTCATCACTGGTAAGATTGAATGGTAAGCCATAGTAGTGCGACAGAAAGTCAACAATATAATTTAGCCTTGGTGTAATGCTATGACTATAAATGAATGCCGCATCGGTCATTTTTGGCTATTTCTTTCTTTCCACAACTGGTTAAATGATTTCTTAGGAAAGTCGAGCTCACTGCGATGTTGCTTCCAGTCCTTCACAAAAGTATTTACTACCCAACTTTTGATTTTGCCTGAACCCATGTTCATCATTTTTCTATTGAGCATGGCTTTTTTCCAAAACTTCCAGGCCATTTTTTCGCTGAAAGAAGCATCGCCTTCTTCAACGGCTTCGTGCCGGTTTTCTAAAAGCAGTTCGTGCAAATTAATTTTTACAGCACACACTTCAGTGCAATTACCACAAAGTGATGAAGCGTAGCTCAAATGCTTCCATTCATCCATTTGTTTTAAATGCGGCGTGATGACAGAGCCAATCGGCCCGCTATAAGTAGTGTTGTATGTATGTCCGCCAATATTTTTATAAACAGGACAGGCATTTAAACATGCACCGCAACGAATGCAGTATAGCGATTCTCTTGCTTTTTCGTTGGCCAATAAATTAGTACGGCCGTTGTCCAGCAAAATCACATACATTTCTTCGGGGCCATCATTCTCGTTTACCTGTCTTGGTCCGCTAACAATAGAATTATATACTGTTACTCTTTGCCCTGTGCCATAGGTTGCCAGTAAAGGCCAGAACAATCCCAGGTCGGTAATAGATGGAATAACTTTTTCAATGCCTACAATAACAATGTGCGTTTTTGGCCAGGCGCAACTCAGTCTTGCATTGCCTTCATTTTCGGTAACGGCAATGCCGCCAACATCGGCAACAATAAAGTTGGCGCCGGTAATGCCAATCTCGGCCTGCATATATTTTTCACGCAGCTTTTGACGTGCTACCAATGTTAACTGGCTTGGACTAAGGTTAGAAGGCGTTCCGAGTTTATTGGCAAATACTTTGGCCACATCTTCTTTGCTTTTGTGCATGGCAGGCGTAACAATGTGGTAAGGCGGTTCGCCGTCTAACTGTTGAATGTATTCGCCTAAATCGGTTTCAACACTTTCAATATTATTTTGTTCTAAAAATTTATTTAAATGCAGTTCCTCTGTCACCATGCTTTTGCTCTTTACTATGGTGGAGCAGTTTTTAGCCTGGCAAATTTTTAGAATTTCATTCAGCGCTTCTTCTGCGGTTTCGGCCCAGATAACTTTTGCACCTTTTTTGGTGATCTGTGCTTCAAAAGTTTCCAGTTGTTTATCTAAGGTTTCTATGGCACGCCACTTAACGTTCTTTGCTTTTTCGCGGGCCAGATGAACATCGGTAAACTGTTGCTTACCCACTGGCACCACAGCGTTATAGCGGGCCATGTTGAAGTTGATCTTACGGCGATGCTCCCTGTCGGCAGCCTTGATAGTGCTTTTGGCAATGAAAACAGAAGATTGTTCTGACATGATTATTTCTTTTGTTCTTCTTCGAAATGCTCTACAGCCACCTGGTGCAGCGCAGCATAAAAATCTTCTCCAAACTTACTAACAATGGCTTCTTTTAAAAATTGATAAACCGGCAATTTTAATTTTTTGCCAAGGGCACAAGCAGGCTGGCAAAGCGTTTCCCTTGGTTCGTAATTCACCATGGTGTACTCTTTGCTCTTGGCAATTTTTATAGGATAAAGATGACAACTGATCGGTTTTTTCCATGTCAACTTCCCATCGTAATAAGCTTGCTCGATACCACATTTTATAATTCCTTGCTGATCCCGAAAACCATAAGCACAAATTTTTCCTTCAATGGTAGGCGTTACCCAGCCAAACTCTCTATCGTACAAATATTTTCCCTGGCGTTCAATTTCCTGCAAACCTTCTTTTGTGAGATAAGGTTTAATAACATTGAAATTCTCATCTATAATTTTCTTTTCTTCTTTCGTAATAGGAGCGCCGGCATCGCCATCTTCACAACAGCCACCTTTACATTTATGCAGGTCGCAAACAAACTTGGCCTGCACTACATCGTCACTAACCAAAACATTATCAATAGCAATCACAACAAATATTTTGGCAAAGGTAACCGCAGATTGCGAGGATTAATGAAGGATTAAACGGGATGTTGGTTACATTAATTGGTGTAATTAATCTTACTTCCATTGCAGCGTGTTAATCAAATGCCTCAGGTCTTCTCTTAAAAATTTATTTACCGGTGCCAGAGAATCTTCGTTAGGCGTAACATTAAAATACAAGGCGCCACGCAAAAAATGTTTTACACTGTCGGTGGCAAAAAATTGATTCGATGTGGCCGCATTTCCTTTTAAAGTAAAATAGACACCTTCAATACCTTTTGGCGTGGTAAAAGGTTCCGGCTCTATGGCTGAGGCTCTGTAAGTATGTTGCTTGTAGGATAAAGTGTAGGCATCGTTTACCAGAGAATCGAATTTATTTTTACCGATGTCTTTGTAACTGATATAAATTCTCCCGTTGAATTGCGGAAAGTCAATATTGATCCAGTAAGGATTTTCTGCTTTTTGATCGAAGAAAGTAGAGTCTTTTACAATTTGTCCGTACACAGGGTATTCGAATGAATAAGGGTATCCGGGCTGATCAAATGCCTGGTAGGCTTTTTTAGGAAATTCAATCTTATAATACCCGCGGGGTTTTTGTGAATAATCACTGTTGCAGGCAAAAAAGATGAAGGATGCTATCGTTAATAAAAATGCAGGTAAGCTACGAATCATGGCTGATAAAAATCTTTACTGTTTTAATGCGGTTCTTTTCAATTTCTAAAACAGTAAAATTAAAATCGCCACTCGTTACTGTTTCATTGATGGAGGGAAATTCACCTGCGATTTCTAAAACCAATCCGGCAAGCGAATCGCTTTCGCCTTTCACTGCGTCAAACGTATCTATTTGAAGGCTCATTGCCCGGCATAGATCATACAACATAATTTTAGCATCGGCTATGTAGGTATTGTCGTCGATTTTTCGGACAGCATTTTCTTCTTCGTCAAATTCATCTCTTATATCACCAATAATTTCTTCTAAAATATCTTCCATCGTTACAATGCCATTGGTGCCGCCAAACTCATCAACCACTACGGCAAAATGTATGCGCTTGGTTTGAAATTCTTTTAAAAGATCTTTAATGAGTTTAGATTCGGGAACAAACAGAGCAGGCCGCATCAAGCTATGCCAGTCGAAGTTTGTTTCGTGTAAATAGGGCAGAAGGTCCTTTGTATTTAATACACCAACGGTGTCATCCAGATCTCTTTTAAAAACAGGCAGCCTCGAATAATGTAATTCTTCTACTTTTTTAATGAGGTCAGGAAAGTTTGTATTATAATCAACACCATTCACATCAAGCCTGAACCGCATGATTTGTTTTACCGTAATATTTCCAAACTTGACGATGCCCTTCAAGATATTCTTTTCTTCAATAGAGGTCTGCACATTATTAATTTCAATGGCATCATCTAATTCTTTCATGCTGGCAGCTTCCGATTCGTTGGCGCCGCTGGTTTCACTGATACGGTCTGCTATGGCTACCATGCGCAAGCTGATTCTGCGCAGCAGCAAATGCAACCCTTCCACTACGGCCGATGTGCTGTAAGCAAAGCGCAAAGTGTTTTGTGTAGCCCATACTTTCGGCAACATTTTTCCCACAAAAACAATGACAAAAGCAATGATCACGATCTTGATGAGCATGTCAATGTTAATAGGAATAATAGCGTTGATAATACCAATTTTAAGCACAGAGCTGAGCAAGAAATTGGCGAGAATGATAATGCTGATATTAAAAACACCCCCGGCAATTAACAAGGAAGTGTAAACGGCTTTTCTTTCTTCCAGCAAATTGGTAATGCGCCTTGCGGCTGCATGCTGTTTTGTTTTCAGCATGTTTAAATCCCTGTTTTGAAGAGAGAACAAAGCCACTTCTGCTCCGGATGTAATAAAACTTAGCAGCAGCAGTACCAAAAGTAAAACCACCAGAAACACGCTGCTTTGTGGATTTACCGTATGTGTAATTTGAGCTAAAGAATGCAAAAGGTTATAAACCGACGAATGATCCAATGCAAAGGTTTTGGTGAAAAGATTTCATCACAAAGGCAGGTCATAAGGCCTGCCCTTTATTTATTGTAAAAATAATTGTTTATTTAAAATGAAAGATCAGTTGGTTCATCCAAAGGCGTTTCGGGGCCTGTATAGCCTTCTGCGCCGCTATCGGTATGCGTGCCTGGGTGACCACCACCATCGGAGCGTTTGTCAAGCATGATCAAATTATCGCCAACTACTTCTGTGGCAAACTTGCGTACGCCTTCTTTGTCTTCCCAACTGCGGGTTCTAAGTCTTCCTTCAATATAAACAAGACTGCCTTTGTGTAAATATTTTTGCGCCAGTTCAGCAAGGCCACGCCATAACACTACAGTATGCCATTCTGTTTGCGAAATCAGTTTTCCGGAGCGATCCTTGAAAGTTTCGGTTGTGGCCAGCGGAAATTTTGCTACGCCAATATTTCCTTCTAAAAACTGCACATCCGGATCTTTACCCAAATTGCCAATGAGCATTACCCTATTTACTCCTCTCATACAATTACAATTTATCTTGTTGTCAAATTCGTCTAAAGGCTATTCTACATAAATTTAAAAAAAGATAATCAAATTTGTTGCCAGCATGCTGAGTTAAATCATGCCAGGTGCTTTTCAATAAACTGCTTCAGCGTTTTTGGAAAGGCAAACTGATTAAGGTGAGAAAGTGGCGCCCAGGTGAAGTTTTCCATTTTTTCCTTTTTGCTGAGTTCAATTACAATAAAATTGAAGGTGATGTATTGGTGGGTAAGTTTCTGCGTAGTTTCTGCAAAATTACCCCGCATATTATAATGGGTAATGCCGTATTGCTTTTCAAACGATTCTAATATTTGTTTTTGGGTACCAAGGCTGCGGGTTTCAATTAAAGCAAATTCAAACAACTGCTGCCAAATGTCTTTGCTGGTTCTTTTGCGGATGGCCACTTTATCCTTGTATTGAATTACTATGTAGTTGAGCCACCTTTTTTTGATGTTGATTTTTTTTTCTTTTACTGGCAGTAATAGCTGCTTACCTTGCAGATACGCTTTGCAATGCTTATTAAAAAAGCAGGCATCGCAATTCGGCACCGGCTTGCAAATAACGGCGCCAAAATCCATAATAGCTTGGTTGTATTCACCTGCTTTTGATGTTGGGAGAATGTCTTGTGCTACGGCCGAAAACTTTTTCTTTCCTTCGGTGGTATCAATGGGTATCTCAATATCAAGAATCCGCGATAAAACACGAAACACATTTCCATCTAAAACGGCATAAGGGAGATTGTAAGCGAAAGAAGCAATGGCAGCAGCTGTATAACTGCCAATGCCTTTTAATGTCAAAATAGCTTCGTAGTTACTGGGAAAAACGCCTTTCAGTTCTTTCGCAATATATTCGGCCGTAGCAATTAAATTCCGGCAGCGGGAGTAATAACCCAGTCCTTCCCACAGTTTAAAAACTTTTTCCTCCGGAGCCTTGGCTAAGGCATCAATTGTGGGGAAGGTCTTTATAAAATTTTCATAATATTTGAGCCCTTGCTCTACTCTTGTTTGTTGTAAAATGATTTCGCTCAGCCATATTTTATAAGGGTTTTTTTCTCCTTTCCAGGGCATTTGCCGTTTGTTGGATTTGCTGTTCCATTTTAATAACCCTTCCACAAAAAGCTCTTCTGTTATTTTACCTGCCCCTGGTTTCACCTGCAACTTATTTTAGCGTTCACAAACATTGGAACAATTTACGGCAAGAATATTTCTATTTTATTGACAATCATTGTATATTGTAGTATATTGGCTCCAAATTAGCCTAAAACTTTGCTATGAGAAAAGCAGATTTAGTCAACCAGATCTCCGAAAAAACCGGCATTCCCAAAGTGGATGTCCTGGTAACACTTGAACAAATGTTCAAAGAGATCAAAGATTCTCTTTCAAAAGGAGAGAATATCTACATCCGTGGTTTTGGCTCTTTTATTACTAAGAAAAGAGCTGCTAAAATCGGCCGCAATATCAAAAAAAATGTGGCTGTGCATATCCCCGAGCACTTTATACCTGCCTTTAAACCTGCCAAAGAGTTTGTGGCCGAGGTGAAAAAAACCAGCACAGCGGAGTAACTTTGCCCACCCTTGAATAAATGCAGGGTTTTTTATGAACAGACCTCAGTGGATCACTATTGGTATTGCTTTTTTGATGGTTATTGGTTTATATGCTGCTACACAGAAACAACTTTTTGGTGAAAGAAAACGTAAACCTGTAGCCACTCAGGCTGCTGCAGAGCAAGCCCCCATTTCAACCGACACTATTTTATTTCATGCTAAAGAAGCACTTAACCAGGAGCAGGTAAGCCGCTTAAGCCAGTTGGAAAACAGTATTTCCAGGGGTGATGTAGCCAATCAAAAATTGCATCTCTATCACCAGTTAGCCAATTTTTGGAAGGATACGGCTCGGGCTTTTGCTCCTTTCGCCTGGTACACAGCCGAAGCGGCAAGGTTGGAAAATTCAGAAAAATCCCTCACATTTGCAGCCCGCTTGTTTTTAGAAGGTCTAAAAAACGAAGAAGACATTCAGCTAAAGCAATGGGAAGCAGTTCAGGCGAAAGACTTGTTTGAACGTTCTTTGAAAATTAATCCGGCAAACGATTCATCAAAAGTGAATTTAGGCGCTGTGTATTTGTATGGTGGTTTGGCTTCTCCGATGGAGGGCATAAAAATGATAAGGGAAGTAGTGGAAAAAGATTCTACCAACATACATGCGCAAATGACCTTGGGTGAAGCAAGCTTAATTTCTGGACAGTTGGAAAAGGCAATTGAACGTTTTACGACGGTTGCCCGCCTGCAACCCGATAATTTGGAAGCCATTTTCAGGGTAGCTGAAGCGTACGAGCAAATGCACAACAACGCAGCAGCTATTGAATGGTATAAAAGGAGCCTTCCTTTTATAAAAGTGGCCGGATTAAAACAAGAAGTTGAAAAAAGAATCAGTCAACTGAAGCAATAAATTATTTAATTAATAAAAATAGTAACGAAGATGCCTTGTGGTAAAAAAAGAAAACGTCATAAAATTGCGACGCATAAACGTAAAAAAAGATTAAGAAAGAACCGTCATAAGAAAAGGAAATAGGTTCTAACTATAACCGGGAACGATTGTAATTGTTCCCGGTTTATCTGTTTATAGCTGATTGCCCATTGCCGTTTGCACGTCCCATCAATTTGCCCCGCTAATTTGTTTTGAAAAATTACTGCAGCATTACGGTACAGGCAGTTAGCATTACCATAAGCATATACAAAAAAGCTGTAGTAATGTGAATAAGGAATTGATAATTAATTCTACTGCCCATGGCGTAGAAATAGCCCTTTTGGAAGATAAAAAGCTGGTGGAGCTACACAGCGAAAAAACTGATGCCCGTTTCGCCGTAGGCGATCTTTATTTGGGTAAGGTAAAAAAACTGATACCTGGTCTCAATGCCGCCTTCGTGGATGTAGGCTATGAGAAAGATGCTTTTTTGCATTATACTGATTTAAGTCCCTATGCAAAATCATTGCTGAAATTTACACAACAAACCATCAATGATAAATCTGCGGAAGGACTTGACTTTGGCCAGTTTCAGGTAGAGCCTGAAATTATTAAAACGGGTAAAATCAATGAAGTTCTTGGCGGTAAGCCCAATATTTTAGTGCAAATTTTAAAAGAACCTATTGCTGCCAAGGGCCCAAGGTTGAGCTGCGAGATCTCTTTACCTGGTCGTTTTGTAGTGCTTACGCCTTTTAATGACATTGTAGCTGTTTCCAGGAAGATCCATTCTTCGGAGGAAAGAAAACGTTTGCAACGCATTGTTGAATCCATTAAACCAAAAAATTTTGGTGTAATTGTGCGTACGGCGGCCGAAGGTAAAAACACAGCCGAACTACACGAAGACCTGTCCGAACTAACTGCCATGTGGCATACCATTCAGAAAAATCTTCATGGCGCGGTTGCTCCCACAAAAATTTTAAGCGAGCAAACAAAAACTACCAGCATTCTAAGGGATTTGCTCAATGAAGATTTTAACCGCATTGTAACCAATGATAAAGGCATTTATGCCGATGCCAAAAGTTATATCCAGCGTATAGCACCTGAAAAAGCTGATATTGTTTCCTTTCACCAGAATGGTACGCCTATTTTCGACCAGTTTGGCATTACTAAACAGGTAAAAGGCTCTTTTGGTAAAACGGTAAATCTTAATAGCGGTGCTTATCTTATTATAGAACATACCGAGGCCTTGCATGTTATTGATGTAAACAGCGGCTACAAAAGTGTAAGCAATAACCAGGAGCAAAATGCACTGGAAACCAACCTTGAGGCGGCAGAAGAAATTTCCCGCCAGTTACGCCTGCGGGATATAGGCGGAATCATTGTGGTGGATTTTATAGATATGAAGCTTCCTGAAAATAAAAAGAAGCTAATGGAATCTATGGAAGAATTTATGCGGCCAGACAGGGCCAAGCATGCGGTTCTTCCTATTTCCAAATTTGGGCTGATGCAGATCACCCGCCAGCGTATGAAGCCGGAAATGAACATTAATACGCAGGAAGTTTGCCCTACCTGCAATGGCACCGGCAAAATTGCTTCTACCTTAATTCTGGAAGACGAGATTGAGAAGAATTTGAATTACCTTATTACCCATAAGCATCGCAACCTTACTTTAAGTGTACATCCTATTGTCTATGCTTATTTAACAAAGGGCTGGCTTTGGAGCAAGGCTGCCAGGTGGAAAAGAAAGTTCAAACAAAATATTTCCCTGAAACCGGATACAAATTATCATCTAACGGAGTTCCGGTTTTTTGATGAAAACGGCGAAGAGATAAAAATGTAAAGGAAAACCGCCTCTGAAATGAGGCGTTTTCCTTTTATATACTGCTTTATTAGTTTCTATCCCTGCTCCCCATATAAATCATAACATACTGTATTAATGTGACTACGGCAGCCAGGGCAGCTACTACGTAAGTCAAAGCAGCCCAAGTTAATGCACTTTTTGCTTTTGGGTATTCCTGTGCATTAGTAACATTTGTATGCTGTAACCAGGCCAAAGCCCTGCGGCTGGCATCAAATTCCACAGGCAACGTTATCAGCGAAAAAAGTACAGTCATGGCGAACAGGCCAATGCCTACCAAAAGAAGGGTAGGGTTGCCCGAACTGGCCATAAAAACGCCTATTAAAAGAATCCAGTTCACAATGGTAGAACTAAACTGAACCGCTGGCACCAGCTTGCTTCTTAAGCTCAGCCAGGCATAAGCAGTGGCATGCTGAACGGCATGGCCCGTTTCGTGGGCTGCAATGGCCGCCGCCGCTACGCTATAATTATTGTATACATCGGAGCTCAGATTAATTGTTTTATTCATAGGATTGTAGTGATCGGTCAAAAAACCCTGAACAGAAACGACCTGGACGTCATAAATCCCGTTCTCGCGAAGCATTTTCTCAGCCACTTCTTTGCCGGTAAGGCGGGAGGAAAGCGGAATTTTACTAAAAGCAGCAAACCGGCTTTTTAAAATCATGGAAACGACCATGCTGATGCCGATAAAAAGAAGAGAAACCAAAAATATTGAAGGTGTCATGTTGTAAAGTTCTTTTATTTCTGTGCTCAAATCTATAACCAAAACTGTTTTTTGAGCCCTAAAATGGATGTTATCTAACCTTTTGTCAGCCGGTTAACTAAATATCGGTTTTCGGTGACAGTTTAGCAGCAGAATCCGCCTGTAAATTTAAAATGATGTCATTGCTATATTTTGATTATCAATTCTTTGTGACTCTAATTTTGTTAAAATACCTTATATAAAAGCTTGCAAAAGTTATGCACAAGGCCAAAAAATAATTTTGTAATGTGGGGCAGATTTGTAATTTAGTGTCAGAATTTAATGGGTTAGTAAGTAAAAGGGTTGGTCGAAAGATCAGCCCTTTTTACTGCAAAATTTTCCCTCCATTCTTCTCCATTCCAATTGCATGAATTGAGCTTTTTTTCTTTGTCAATCTAGTAATTTTAATCAATGTCGAAAATTAAAACAGCATACTTCTGTCAAAATTGTGGCTATGAAAGTGCAAAGTGGTTAGGTAAATGTCCTTCGTGCAATCAGTGGAATACTTTCGTGGAAGAACTCATTCAAAAAGAAACAAAAAAATCATCTGCCAATGATTGGCAATCGTATCATGTAGATGGTACTTCAAAAAAAATACAACCACTTCACGAAGTAAAAACAAAAGACACTCCAAGATTTATCACAAACGATATTGAGTTAAACAGGGTGCTGGGCGGAGGCATTGTTCCCGGCAGCATTGTGTTGGTTGCAGGTGAGCCTGGCATTGGTAAGTCCACTTTGTTTTTGCAAATGGGTTTGCAAATGCAGGAAGGCATTACACTTTATATTAGCGGGGAAGAAAGTGAACAGCAAATAAAAATGAGGGCAGACCGCTTGGGCATGCAGAACGAAAATTTTTACCTGCTTACTGAAACATCTACACAAACTATTTTTCAGGAAATAAAAAAGCTAAAGCCTTCATTAATTATTGTCGATTCTATTCAAACGCTGGAGTCGCCTTTTATTGATTCGTCGCCAGGCAGCGTTTCTCAAATAAGAGAATGTGCAGCCGAATTTCAACAGTTTGCCAAGGAAACACATACACCCGTGTTTTTAATTGGACACATCACTAAGGACGGAACTATTGCAGGGCCAAAGCTTTTAGAACACATGGTCGATACAGTGCTCCAGTTTGAAGGTGATCGTCATTATGCCTATCGCATTCTTCGCACCATTAAAAACCGTTTTGGCAGCACAGCCGAGTTAGGTATTTACCAAATGAATGAAACAGGAATGAATGCAGTTTTGAATCCAAGCGAGATCCTTATCACCCAAAAAGAAGATCAGCTAAGTGGTATTGCCATTGCAGCTACCATCGAAGGACAAAGGCCTTTATTGATAGAGGTGCAGGCGCTGGTAACACAGTCGGTTTATGGCACACCGCAAAGAACAGTTTCGGGTTTCGATTTGCGGAGGTTGCAATTATTATTAGCGGTGTTGGAAAAAAGAGGTGGCTTTTATTTTGGTGTGAAAGATGTTTTCTTAAATATAGCTGGTGGATTGAAAGTAGAAGATCCTTCTATCGATTTGGCTGTACTCTGTGCTTTGCTTTCCTCTTACGAGGATGTGCCCGTTCCTCATGATGTTTGTTTTGCCGGGGAAGTTGGATTGAGTGGTGAGATAAGAGCCGTCAATAGGATTGAGCAACGCATTGCAGAAGCGGAAAAATTGGGTTTCAAAAAGATCATCGTTTCTAAATACAATCAAAAGGGTTTGGCCAAGCAACGTTTTAATATCGAAATAGTAACAATGGGCAGGGTAGATGAAGTATATAAACACCTTTTTTAGAATTACGATTTTAGAATGTGAAGATTAGGATAGGGGTAGAAAAACATTTATCTTGATAAGGACAATAATAAATGAACGCTACTTCCCATAATCTTGCAAAGTCTTTTCGATCCTGGTTCTTTGATGTAAAAGAATCTTTGCTTCACCTTGCCTTTCCCCATGTGTGCGAAGGCTGTGGAAGCGATTTGCTTGGAATAGATCATGAGCTTTGTCTCAAGTGTCTTTCTTCTTTACCCGAAACAAATTTTCATTTGCACGCCAGCAATCCCATTGAAAAAATATTTTGGGGAAGGTTACCCCTTACTTGTGCCACAGCGCAATACTATTTCACCAAAGAATCTTTGATGCAGCACCTGATGCACCAGTTTAAATACAAAGGTAATAAGGAACTTGGTATTTACCTGGGTAGGTCAATGGGGCATGCATTGGCTGCATCCAATCGTTTCTCTTTTGTAGACGCATTAATTCCTTTGCCTTTATTTTCTTCAAAAGAAAAAAAGCGGGGCTATAACCAGGCTGCCGTGTTGTGTCAGGGCATTGCCGAAGTTCTACAAAAACCTGTTTTAAAGGATGTAATTATCAGGACATCTTACACGGATAGCCAAACAAAGAAAAGCCGTGTGCAGCGGTGGCAAAACATGGAAGGAAGATTTGAACTGGTAGATGCCAAAGCTATTGAAGGGAAACACGTTTTGCTGATAGATGATGTAATTACCACAGGTGCTACGCTGGAAGCTTGTGGCAAAGAAATCATCCAGGTGCAAAATGTGCAATTAAGTGTGGCTGCACTTTGTTTTTCATCAGGTAATTGATATTTTGGATGATGGAACGCCGTGTCGTTGCACTAACGTATTTTTATAGCTTATAAATATTCCTGTGAGAAATCTGCTTTTACTTACCATTGCTGCTGCATTATTTTTTTCCTGCAAAAAGCAAAACTTTACTACAAGCGCCGATGCGATTTTAAGAACAGATGTGGATACGCTTCATTTCGATACAGTATTTACCACTACAGGTTCAGCCTCGCAGGTTTTTAAGATTATTAATGACAATTCAAAGGGAATACGAATTAGTTCTGTTCGCCTGGCTGGCGGCGGTGCTTCTTTTTTTAAAATGAATGTTGACGGCATTCCAGGTACCGAAAGTTCAAACATAGAAATTGCCGCGAACGACAGTGCCTATGTTTTCGTTACCGTAAAAATTGATCCAAACACGGCCAACCTGCCTTTTATTGTTCGCGACAGCGTTGAAATAAAATATAATGGCAATACCCAATGGGTGCAGCTGGATGCTTATGGACAAAACGCTCATTTCTTAAAAAATAAAATTATTGCGGATAACGAAACCTGGACTAATGATTTGCCTTATGTGGTTTTGGGAAATTTAACTGTTGATGCCAACGCTATACTTACCATTAACGAAGGCTGTAAAATTTTTATGCATACTGATGCTCCTTTCGTAGTAAACGGAACTTTGCAGGTGAACGGAGACAAATATGACAGCACGAGAGTTATTTTTACAGGCGACCGCTTAGATGAACCTTACCGTGATTTCCCTGCAAGTTTTCCTGGTTTGATATTTACCGAAAGCAGCAAGAACAACATTGTCAATTATGGCATTATTAAAAATGCCTACCAAGGGATTGTAGTAGCGGAGCCGTCAGCCGGAACAAAACTTACGCTTAATGAAACGATTATTGACAATGCTTATGACGCCGGGCTTTTAGGTGTCAATACCAGCATTGATGCAAGAAACTTGTTGATCAGTAACTGTGGTAAAAACCTTTTGCTGGTTAAAGGTGGCAATTACAATTTTACGCATTGCACAGTAGCGGCCTTCTCCAATAACTATATACAGCATAAAGAACCGGTTTTACTGGTGAGCAATTTTTTAAATCAAAACAATACAATTGCGTCGGCCGATCTGAATGCCAGCTTTCGCAATTGCATTTTTTGGGGAGAAAGCGGTGATCCGAAAAAAAACGAAATCCTTGTAGCCAAACAAGGGAACACGGTTTTCAATGTTACATTCGATAATGTTTTATGGTCTGTTACGACAGATCCGGATAATGTTACCAGCATTACCGGCGCCAATATTAAAAATGAAAATCCGCAATTTGAAAGCATCAATATTGCTGACCATTTTTATAACTTCCGACTGAAAGAATCTTCTCCGGCTAAAGATAAAGGCAGCAATACAGGCGTGTTGATTGATTTGGACGGAAAGCCGCGGCCAGTAGGCTTGCCCGATTTAGGAGCGTACGAAAAGCAATGAGTAATAAATGATGAATAATGAGTTCGTGTTGTGCGTAAAAACTTTTTTTATGGTATCACGCCGATACCTGTGGGGTTTTACTCATTACTGATTATTTATCATTCATTTGAGTTATTGAAATGATTTTTGACAATTTTGGCTTTCGAACTGCCAACCACCTTTGCCAAGTCTTCTTCAGATTGCTCCTTGATTTTATTAACGGAGCGGAACGTTTTTAGTAAAAGATTAGCTGTGTTGGTACCGATGCCTTTAATATCCTGTAAAGAGTTTTTAAAAGTACCCTTGCTTCTTTTCTGACGGTGAAAGTTGACGCCAAAGCGGTGCACTTCATCGCGGATTCTTCTGATCAGTTTATGACTTTCGCTATCGTAAGGCAGTTTTAGTGATTGCTGATCCCCAACAAAAAATATTTCTTCCTCGTTTTTGGCTAATCCAACCAGCGTCATTTTTCCTTGCAATTTCAGTTCCTCAATGGCTTCGTAAGCCGAGCTTAGCTGTCCCTTGCCCCCATCAATAATTACTAATTGAGGTAGTGCTTCGCCTTCTGCCTTTAACCGTTTATATCGGCGGTAAACAGCTTCCTTCATGGTAGCAAAATCGTTAATGCCTTCCACCGTTTTTACATTAAAGAGACGATAGTCTTTTTTGCTGGGCTCACCGTTTTTAAAACAAACCATGGCCGATACCGGGTAGCTGCCCTGGAAGTTGGAGTTATCAAAACATTCAATGTGCACCGGCACTAAGGCTAACTGCAGGTCTTCCTTAATTTGAAGGAGTACATTGTATTTGCTGGCATTTTTTACGCCCAGCTGCAGTCTTTCTTTAGCCTTTTGACTGTCAATAAAATATTGCACATTTTTTTCTGAGAGATCAAGCAGCTTTTTTTTATCACCGGCCTTAGGAACCGTGATAATTATTTCCGGTTCGTCATATTCAATAAGCAACGGCACTACAATTTCATTGGCTTCGCTGTTAAACGTAGTCCGCAACTGACCAATGGTAAAGCCAAGCGTTTCTTCAAGGCTTTCATCCAAATGTGTTTCTACCTTGATGGTTTTTGTTTGAATGACCGTACCATTCTGGACCATCAAATAATTGACATAAGCAATGTCTTCATGTTTTTGAATGGAAAAAACATCCACGTCGCCCAAAGAAGTATTCACTACAATAGACCTTGACTGGTAGTTTTCAAGATATTGTATCTTTTTGCGTGAAGCTTCCGCCTTTTCAAACTCCAGGTTTTCAGCATGGCCCTTCATTTCAATTTTAAAGTGCTGGATCACGGGTCCTAAATTACCTTTTAGCAGGTTTTTAATTTGCGCTATGTTCTGCGTATAGTCTTCTTCCGTTTGATATTTTTCACAAGGGCCTTTACAATTACCCAAATGATATTCCAGGCAAACCTTGAACTTTCCTTTTTCAATATTTTTTTCTGTCAGGTTAAGCGGGCAGGTTCTTAAAGGAATGGTTTGTTTGATGAAGCTCAATAGTTCCTTTACCTTATTTACTGATGTGTAAGGGCCGAAATATTGTGAGCCATCTTCTATTTTTTGCCTTGTTAAAAACACTCTCGGGAACGGTTCGTTTTTGATAACGATATAAGGATAGGTTTTGTCATCTTTCAGGTTAATGTTGAAAAGGGGCTGGTATTGCTTGATCAAAGAATTTTCCAGCAAAAAAGCATCCTGCTCCGAATTGACAATAGTAAATTCAATTTTTTGAATGCGTTTTACCAGTTCGTGCGTCTTGTAACTGCCAAGGGTTTTGTTGAAGTACGAGCTTACTCTTTTGCGAATATTTTTTGCCTTGCCTACGTAAAGCAATGCATTAGCGGCATCGTAATATTTATAAATTCCAGGAAGGCCGGGCAGGGTGGGAGCTATATTTTGAAATTCTGTCTGCGTCATTTTCTTGCGCTGCTACATTTGTTTGGTGTTGGAAAAATCGTTCCAAATTACTTCCAGCTTTTTTATTCTTTCGGGCTGGTTGGCTTTTTGAATTTTCGTTACAACAATAAAACGTTTGTTTACATACCACACCATATTTTTTTCTATAGTAGAATCGCCGCCCGATTGCAGTGTATTGATAATGATGTTTTTTACTTCGCTGTTGCCGCTGGCATTCGTTGGCTCCAGCATCACGTCTTCACGTCTTACTTCGTTGTCTTGTTCGGTTGTTGTATACGTTAAGATCACATTGTTCAAGGCATTATCAAACATTTTTGTTTCTTCATAATCGTCTTTCCATTTATCCGAGCTGATGTCGGGGATTCCTAAAAAGTCTTTGGCATATTGATTAAAGTCCTCCCGTTTAATATATGTCGTAGTAGAATTAGAATCAATTGTTTCAACCTTTATGATGCGGTATAAAGATGTGTCAATATCTTTTACCTGTCCTTTTAAAAAAGAGAGAACCGGAAAATATTGTCCATCCTGCGTGTCCTTTTTTTGTTTGCTTTTGCAGGCGGATAAACATAAGACAAAAACTAAACCTGATAGTAGCTTATTCATGGGTTAAAATTACAATCCTACATAAAACGAAAACCCTGCAAACTTGTTGCAGGGCTATATAAGCAATTAGAGAAGACTATTTATTTACAGAAATACCAACCTTCAAACCAAAATCAAAAAGGTTTTCTTTAACTGGGTATTTATCAATAAAGCTGGAAAGCAATTGGTACCGCACCTGGGGCCCAACCTGCCATGATAATTTTCCGGTAGAGTAACCAACAAAAGTGTTCAATGCTGTATTTACGTTCCAGCGGCGCACTAATTGAGGTACTTCGGCATAGCTTTTATAATCGGTAGATATAAGGTAAGCCCTGTCGCCCAAAACGTAGGTTGGTTGAATGGTAGTACCTACGCCAAATTGTACTTTATCGTTCCCAGCTACTTTAAACTCTACACCAACCGGCGCGGATATTTGTATATAATAATTTTGAAGCCAATCTGTTTTGTAGCCGCTTCTGTTACTGTAGCTGGTCACTGTGTTCAGAGAGTCTGCACGATTATTTCTCCTGGCATTGAACATAATGGTAGCCACCGAAGTAACAGCGTTATACGCCTTAATGTTATAGCGGTTAACATTAAACTGCAAACCACCGGTTAGTTTCATTTTTTTGGTAATAGGGTATTTTGCTGCCATGCCCAGTTCAAAGCCAAGGTCAGGTTTGTGTGTGACAACATTATTTACGTCAAAAATGAGTGCAGGCGCATAATTAGGATTGCTTGGCGACTGCGAACGAAGGAATGATTTATTCTCACTCAGCTTTCGATAACTGGTTGTGGGTGTAAAATAAAACTGGAAGCTTAGCTTTTTCTTTTGAACGCTGGGTTTGTACGAGTTCACTACGCTTTCGATGCTTAATGGATATATGGCTGCCTTGTCATTATCAACCAGATTTTGGTTTACCTTTTCTTCAGTTGGGTGATCAAAATAACTATCTACAATGGTTGGTACAAATTCATCAGTTCCCATCAGGCTTGCGTTCTCATCCGTAATAGTGTTTTCGGCAGAACTATTTAAGGACAATTGCGATAAGAAAGAGTTGCCAACTTTGGACTTTAAAGTATTACTTGAAATAAAGTTTGATGTAGCAGACTTTTGATTTATGCTTTGATGATTGTTTTGGATTGATTGTTCTTCGGCTGGCTTAAGCGTTGCTTTTGCTTTGTCTGCAGAAATGGTTTCAGCAAATTGGCTGGAGGAATTTTCAACTCTCAGGTAAGCAAAGGTAGAAATGGCTAAAAGAAATACTCCAATAGCAAAGCCAACTCTTCTCCGTCTTTGGTTCAAATGGCTGGAAACGCCTTTCCAAACCTTTTTTGATGGCCGCATGCGCAGATCATCGGCACTTTGGCGAAGAAAGTCTTCAAAGTTTTCATTTGTAAAATTTCTCTTCATAATCAGTCTCAGGTTTACGGATGTTTGGGTTTTACCTTCCGGTAGCAACTAATGGCTCTTCCCTGGGTTTAAATAATATTTTTTTCCTGATAAGCACATCTTCTAACATTGACTTTGCTCTTGTGTATTGGCTGCGGCTTGTGCTTTCTTCAATGTCAAGCATGCCTGCAATCTCTTTATGCGAAAAACCTTCTATAGCGTACAGGTTTAATACCGTGCGATATCCTATAGGCAACATCCTGATACACTCTACCACTTCTTTTGCCTGGATAATGGACGGAATACTTTCTTCCCGAACCTGTAAACTGCTGGCATGAATGAGATCTACGCTTTCGTTAAACCGCTTATTTTTTTTGAGGATATTAATGCAGGTATGAACAATGATCCTGCGTATCCAACCTTCCAACGCACCCCTGTTTTCAAAAGTGTGAATTTGAGAAAACACTTTTATCAGAGCTTCCTGTAACATGTCCTCAGCGTCTTCGCGGTTATGCGCATAACGATAACAAACCACCAGCATTTTAGCGCTATACTTTTCGTAAAGAGCTTTTTGTGCTGCAGCGTTGTTTTGTAAACAACCTTGCAATATGGCTTCCTCGGTCATACGTGTACTTTGGTTGCCTGTAATTTAGACAAATTTTTTGGTGAAATGCTGCACTGGCAAAAGATTTTACACGGAAATGTTGCACCCGGTGGAAGAAAAAAAACGAGCCTCACAAATTTTTAAAAACCCATGAGGCCTAAGGACCGTTTTGCTGTTATTTCTAATTATATCAATACTTCTCCTGTCATTTCTGCCGGTATAGGTAGTTCCATTATTTGTAAAATGGTAGGCGCCAAATCGCCCAGCTTACCGGGTTTTATTCTCCCTTTCCAATCTTTATCAATAATAAAGAACGGTACAAGATTTAAAGTATGCGCTGTGTTAGGCGTTCCGTCTTCATTGATCATATAATCTGCATTGCCATGATCGGCCGTTAAAAAAATAGTATAACCGTGTTGCAATGCAGTCGTTACTACTTTTTCTACGCATTTATCTACTGTTTCAACCGCTTTAATAACCGCTGGCCAAACGCCTGTATGTCCCACCATATCGGCATTAGCATAATTCAGACAGATAAAACTGGCTTCTTCTCTTTCTATTTCAGGAATAATGGCATTGGTTATTTCAACGGCACTCATTTCGGGCTGCAGATCATAAGTGGCTACTTTGGGAGAAGGCGCCATGATCCTGCTTTCGCCTTCAAAAGGTTTTTCTCTTCCGCCGCTGAAAAAGAAAGTAACGTGAGGGTACTTTTCTGTTTCTGCAATGCGGATCTGTTTCAAGCCGTTTGCTTCTATCACTTGACCCAATGTGTTATTCAAATTGTCGGTTTCAAAAATCACATGCACGTTTTTAAATGTTGCATCATACTCGGTCATCGTAGTATAGTGCAATTGCAAGGCGTGCATATTAAATTGAGGGAAGTCGAGTTGCGTCAGGGCTTTGGTGATCTCGCGACATCTGTCTGTACGGAAATTAAAACAGATGGCTGCATCGCCGTTTTTAATGGTTGCTACGGGATTATCCGCTCCGTCAACGATGACAGTCGGTTTTATGAACTCGTCGGTTACGTTTTCTTCATAAGATTTTTCTATGGCTGTAATAGCATTATTTGCTTTTTCGCCAACGCCGTTTACCATAGCATCATAAGCCAGTTTCACCCTTTCCCATCGGTTGTCACGGTCCATGGCAAAATAACGTCCGCTAACGGTGGCAATCTTCCCGACGGTTTTGTCCATGTGTTCCTGCAGTTCTTTCATAAAACCAAGGCCGCTTTTAGGATCGCAGTCGCGGCCATCGGTAAAAGCATGAACAAATACATTTTGTAAACCTTGCTGTTGGCAAAGCGTTAAAATGGCTTTCAAATGGTTGATGTGAGAGTGCACACCACCATTACTGACCAATCCTAATAAATGCAAAGGCTTATTATTCTCCTTGGCGTAATTTATAGAAGCCAGCAGGGTTTTGTTTTGAGCAAATTCGCCTTCTCTTATGGCTACGTTAATACGTTGCAGCTCCTGGTACACAATGCGGCCGGCACCAAGATTTAAATGGCCTACTTCCGAGTTTCCCATTTGGCCTTCCGGCAGGCCCACAGCCTCGCCGCAGGTGGTTAAGGTAGTGTTGGGATATTGAGAATAAAGGGAGCTAACAAAAGGTGTATTGGCGTTCTGAATGGCATCGGAAGACTTAACTTTTCCCAGTCCCCAGCCATCCATGATCAGTAGAATAACTTTTCTTTTAGGCATAATGAATGTATGAAAGTGTGCAAAGCTATGGAAACGTAAAGGTTTTGTTTATTTTAGCACCGCACTACATCCACCAAAACTATGGCACATTTTTCGTTTATGGACGGCCGGATAAAGCCGATGTATATGAAACACATTTTTACACTTACCTGTGCAGCCTTATTTTTTGCCGTAAGCGCTTTTAAGCCGCTTACAGGTTTAGATGACGTTATAAAAGCCTTACGTTCGGGCAATGCTACCGAATTATCAAAATATGTGGACGATAATATCGAGATTTCCGTGCCTGACAAAAGCGACAGCTATAGCAGGGCCCAGGCAATTATGATCCTTCAGGATTTTTTTACCAATAATGGTGTGAAAAATTTTGAGGTAACACATAAAGGCGACAACGGTGGCAGCCAGTTTTGTGTGGGCACTTTGCAAACCCGTTCGGGTAACTATCGCACTATCTTTTTTATGAAAACGAAGAACGGAAAGCAGTTGGTGAAGGAGATCAGGTTTCAGTCTATCTAGCCAGCCGGTTTTTGTTCAATTGAAAATATATTTACAGTCCCCGCCTTAAGGCGGGGATTTTTTCTTGCCACCTCAATCTCAACCTTATCCTTTAATCTACAATCTTGTTTCTTTACTTTGCGTTATGATAGATTTTGATGCACGTTTATACAATCTGGTTGATGCGGCTTTACAAGAAGACGTAGGTGATGGCGACCATTCTACCTTGTGTTGCATTCCTGCCGATGTAAAAGGCAAGGCGGTTTTAAAAATAAAACAGGACGGCATTTTAGCCGGTGTTGACGCAGCCGAAAAAATATTCAAATACAAAAAGCATTCAGCACAGTTTAAACGCTACAAAAATGACGGTGAGGAAATGAAAAATGGCGAAGTGGCTTTTGAAGTGGAAACGGAGGTGCATATGATTTTGCAACTGGAGCGTTTGGTGTTGAACTGCATGCAGCGCATGAGCGGCATTGCTACGCTTACAAAACAATACACCGACAAATTAAAAGGCTACAAAACAAAATTGCTTGATACCAGAAAAACAACACCCAATTTTCGATTGCTGGAAAAAGAAGCAGTGCGTATTGGCGGCGGTGTCAATCACCGGTTTGGCCTCTTTGATATGATCATGCTAAAGGATAATCATATTGACTATTGCGGTGGCATTGAAGAAGCGATCAACAGGGCTTATGATTATGTACAACGTTATCATCCACTTTTAAAAATTGAGGTGGAAACAAGAACAATCGGTGATGTAAAAAAAGCGGTGGAAGCGGGCAAGGGAAAAATTCACCGGCTGATGCTGGATAATTTTCAGCCTGAACAAATCACTGAAGCCTTGCAAGTAATTCACGGTTTATTTGAAACAGAAGCAAGCGGGGGCATCAACCTTGACACGATTGAACAATATGCCGCAACGGGTGTCGACTATGTAAGCGTTGGTGGTATCATTCATCAGGCTAAAAACCTGGATTTGAGTTTGAAAGCAGTAATTGTCTGAACCTGGATTTGGGTGGATTTTTTGGATTTAACCAGAAATTTTAATTCTATGATTAAGAAAAATAAAGCAGATAAAAACGGGTTTGTGTTTAGCACAGACCCCAATTTTAGATTTGAAGAAGAAGAGCAAAATGCATCAGAAACTTTACCTGCGGCACAACAAAAACTAAAAATTAAGTTAGAAACCAAACACCGGGGCGGAAAAACCGTAACGCTGATTGAAGGTTTTATAGGTAAAGAAGAAGATTTGGAAGCACTCGGCAAAAGCCTGAAAAATTTTTGTGGTACCGGCGGCTCGGCAAAGGAGGGAGAAATCATTATCCAAGGGGACCAAAGAGAGAAAGTGTTGCAGTGGTTGGTGAAGAATGGTTATAAGAATACAAAGAGAATATAATTGTGGAGATCTTATTTTGCTTTTCGTTTTCTATTACGATTGCTTGGCTTGCCGCTTGCCTTTATTTTCTAATGACTGGTCTAATTAAAAAGGATACGATCAATTTAAGATCGGCGGAGAGAATGTTTTAGTTTTTTCTGTTTTCCGGATTAATTACGTTTTTTATTTTCTTTCTTAATATGGGTGGATTCTTTGAAGGATTACATCCCGCCAGACTAATGTTTATTCAGATTTTGAAAAAACCAGGCGAACAATTATCGGGTGGCAAAACGAAGTCATGAGTAGCTATAGGTCCAGACATTACAATAGCCATATAACACCTATGAGCACTGCAATAAGCGATAGCAAATGCCGATACTTAGAAAAACTCATTAGAACAATTCGATGAGCGGCACAACAGGAACTTTAGTAGAAGCCCACAGCTAAGTATAGTAAACCGCCACCAACAAAAATGTTTACTATACCTTAAAGCAACCCTCAAAACCTCAACCTCAGTCTTAATCTCTGGTGCTACTGCCCCTGCGCCAGGCTATAAGCTTTCTTATCGCCCCACATATTTAATAACTCCAGCGAACAAATTTTAAAATCGGCACTGAGGCTTACATACAATCCAATAATGTCCTGCTGGGTTAGTGGTTGTTCGTTCAACGCTTCAAAACGAAGATTGTATTGGTTAACAAGATTAGTGTATTTAGAGCCCGTAGGCCATACCTGCGTGCCCCGGTTGCTGATATTGATTAATTTGAATTTAGTACCACCATGATGTACACATTTTTGCGCAATGATCTCCGGCTGCTGGTTACTTTCTACGAACATATCCACCCCTACAATCCGCTCCTGCTGATCTTCTTTAGATTCCATCATTTCATTTTCTTTCAGCAGAAACATAGTAGGTGTA
>JBQCHB010000037.1:0-14948 GCA_051955075.1 Flavisolibacter sp. | reverse complement strand
TATGAGCCCACGCAAAATAAAAGCTTTACAAACGGTGAGTTGTTTAGGTTCGACCCAAACACCTTAGCCGTTGAAGGCTGGCAGCGATTGGGACTAAGCGAGAGAACGAGCAAAACAATTGAAAAATATAGAAGCAAAGGTGGTAAGTTTTTAAAACCCGAAGATTTAAAAAAAATATGGGGCCTGCCTGAAGGATTTTATGACAGAGTTAAAAATTATATCGTGATCACTTCTCTTCGGGAAAATAATAGTCAAAATGATTTTGGAAAACCAACTTACACGAAACCAGAAAAGAAAGTTGTTGTCGTAAATATTAATGAAGCAGATACAGCTGCTTTTATTGCGCTGCCCGGTATTGGAAGCAAGCTGGCATTTAGGATTGTAAACTTTAGAGATAAGTTGGGTGGTTTTTATGCTGCAGACCAGGTTGGAGAAACGTATGGCTTACCAGATTCTACTTTTCAAAAAATAAAACCTTATTTAAAATCAGGTGGTTCTGTAAAAAAGCTAAATATAAATACTGCTACGAAGGACGAGTTGAAGCTGCATCCCTACATCAAATGGAATTTAGCCAATGCCATTGTTGAATATAGAAACCAACATGGAGTTTTTAAAAGTTTGGAGGAGTTGAAAAATATTGCGGTAATTGATGAAGCGACGTTTGAGAAAATTGTGCCTTATTTGACATTGCAATAAGTAATTAACCACAGTAATTTTTCACAACAGCTTTGAAGTTTAAATTTTAATTTTAATTCATGACGTTTATCGCACATCCAACCAACCCTAAACAGGAGAAAGCAGTAAAAGCCTTCCTTGAGGCCTTGCAGGTTCCTTATGAAGTTGAACCCAATAAGGATGAAACCGAACATCTTCTTTCTACAGAAGCCAATAAAAACACTTGCAAGAAGCAATGGATGATGAGCAGCAAGGAAAAGGCACCAGCATCTCACTCGATGATGTATGGAAATAATCTCTTGACCTAATTTCGTCGCATCAAATTAATTAAACCTCAAAATGACTTTTCAAATAAAAGATACTGTCATTTACAAAGGCAAAAGGCATGGAATAAATTCTCCAGGATTTGATTTGAATAATGATAATTGGAGCAATAAATTTCCATTCGTAAGTACAGCCTGTTGGAGAGGCTATGTTGCGCAATGGGAAGTAAGAAGTGATCTTCTTTTTCTGACTGGCATAAAAGGAACTGCCTATGGAAATGTAGGTGCTGAATACTTGTTCTCAAGCCAAAAAGAAGTATTTGCTGAATGGTTTTCTGGTGATATAAAATTTCCTGATGGAAAATATTTGGGAGATATAGGCTATGCAAGCGTTTATGAACGAGATATTGTCTTGAAGTTTAAATATGGAAAATTGATTAAAGAATATACTATTGAAAATAAGTATGAAAATATGTGGGGTGAAGATTACGAACTTTGAATTTTTGGTAGTTTAGTTTGTTCCGTTTCCTCGTACACGTTTTCCCATAAATAAATAGGAATGTTATTAAGCAGCTTTCTATCTTCCTTTAAAACTCTTATCCCAATCACCACACCCAATTGTTGATAAATCGAATTATCCTCAATTACATATTTTGATGCAATAAGACTTGCAATTTGTGAGTCATCTTCATACACAAGACCATTAAGACAATCTAAAATGTATTTCACTAAATTATCAACATCCACTTCCTTAAATCTTTTTCTTGTTGTGTTTACCCCAATAACAACTTCAAGCTCAGTCGTTTTTTTATATGGATGATCTTCGCTTAAACTATTCTTGATTATTTGAGTTAGTTGCTCTGCAAAATTCTTTTGCCCTTCTGTTATCCTCTCGTTGACTATGTACAGTTCTTTTTTAATTGGAAGCTTATTACCATTTTCGTCCTCACACTGGATATTGATGTATTGAACAGGTTTAAACTTATCTTGTTTAGTTGGAACATCTTCCACACTACCTATGTAACCAATTGTAAAATCAAAAACTGGATTTGGAAATACTTTTACTTTCATTTTTTATTATTGCTAAGTGTATTTTGAATTAAGTCAAAGACCTTGGATCTAAAAGAAACCACATTGTTTCGCCTGGCTAAAATTCTTTCAAATCCGCTTGTGGCTTTTGGGTAGTCTAAATTAATTGTTTCAACTATCAATAATGCATTGGTTAAGCTGTTGAAATAATCTAGTGCATTCATGAGATCATTTGTAGAGAAGTCCTTACCCGGATTTGATCCAACAATATTTATATCTTCCTCCATTTGAGTGAAACTCGGATATTCCCTCACACAAAACCTAAGCACTCTAAAATTTTGATCGTTTAATATCAAGTCCATAAAAATTTTAATGCAATTTGATTCAAAGATTTAAACAAAGCAAACCTCTCCACTCCATTCTTGACATAATATAGCATTAAGTTTTTGAGGTGGAGAAAACTATAGATTAACCCCAAAAATCAGCGTCTCCGAAAGGCAATTTTGAAATTACCAAATAACCATTTTCATCATCATTATCTATTGAGTTAATATAAACCACATCAGGTTTATCCCATTCAAGTATTGTTATTTCACCTTCTTCAATTTTTAAAAATAAGTGAACAACTAAATCCTCGAACGCTTCTTTAAAAGAGCTTGCCGTCGCGCCAATAACAGTATTATAATATGAACCTAAATCCGAAATAAATTTAATTCCATAACCGTCCGAAGCATCTTCCATTTCTTTTTCCTCAATCGTTACACGAAGGCTATTTAATAAAACAGCTAAATCGTTATAACTCATATGATTTACTTTGTTTTCACAAATAGGGCATTTTTTAGTCCCTTTGTTTTCCCAATCTGAAATAGCCCAATGGGTATTACATAATTTACAGTACATATTTTCTTAGTTTGTTTTGCTTGAGTACATCATTTGAGTCCAGTGACCATAAATATAAAAACCATCTTACGCAATCACAACTAATGGGTGTTACAACAATTGAAGTCGCTTCCACAATGATGGTAAGAATTACCGAACGATGAACGAAATGCGACGCAACAGAAGATTATAGTAGCAATGCAGATTGGTTCACAATCATTCTTCAACAAGCTCAGAATAACAGACATAAAAAAAGCCCTCCATCCGGAAGGCTTCAAAGTATTTAATTCAGAAACGAATTACGCAATCTCTACTTCAGCGCCAGCTTCTTTCAGCTTAGCAGCTAAATCATCAGCAGTAGCTTTGTCCACACCTTCTTTGATTGGTTTTGGAGCACCGTCTACTAAGTCTTTAGCTTCTTTCAAACCTAAACCAGTCAGGTCTTTCACGATCTTAACCACGTTCAGTTTAGATGCACCTGCGCTTTTCAAAATTACATTGAATGTAGTTTTTTCTTCAGCAGCTGGAGCACCGCCACCAGCAGCAGGACCTGCTACAACCGCAGCAGCAGCTGGTTCGATACCGTATTCTGATTTTAAGAAATCAGCCAATTCCTGTACTTCTTTTACAGTAAGGCCTACTAATGTTTCTGCAAGATTTTTAACGTCTGCCATTTGATTTAATTTTTACCGTCTTCATTCTACTTTTTAATGTAGTCCGACGGCGGGTTTAAAAAAATTGTTGTACCCCAGTCCCAAAAAAAAGCTGGAGCAGTATGTCAAAAAACAATACTCAAATTATTCCGCAGCAGGAGCTTCTGCGCCTTCTGCCTGCTTTTCGTGGTGGTGCAACAAAGCAGCCAACACTCTTTTTGCAGGTGATTGCAACAAGCCGATCACTTCGCCGATCAATTCGTTCTTCGTTTTGATCTGCGTTAATGTTTTCAGGTTGTTATCACCTGTGTAAATGTCGCCATTGATGAACGCAGCTTTTAATTCAGGCTTCTCTCCTTTGCTATCGGTACGGAAAGAAGAAATGATCAACGCCGGTTCTTTTGGATTTTCAGAAAACAGCAAAGCTGTAACGTTGTTCAAAGAATCGAACACGCCGTTGTAGCTTTCATTGTTCAAAGATTCCAAAGCTTTTTTGATCAGCGTATTTTTCGCCACTCTCATTTCAACGTTTTTGCTGAAACAGGCACGGCGTAATTTAGAAACCTGATCTACTGTAAGCGATTCTGTATTGGTAACATAGAAGTTGTTGTACTGAGAGAACTTCTCTTTCAACGCTTCTATTACTTCATTTTTTTGTTCTTTAGTCATTGTAATATTTTTTACAATCCTTGTGCTTAGGTGTCATCCCGAGCTTGTCGAAGGATTAGTGAACAAAACCTTTTGTGTCAATTGCAATACCAGGGCTCATAGTAGAAGCCATGGATAAACCTTTCAGATACGTGCCTTTTGCTGTTGCAGGTTTTGCCTTGATGATCGCATTGATCAACTCCTGGCTGTTGGCTGCAATTTTATCAGGAGAGAAAGA
Organism: Flavisolibacter sp.; assembly: GCA_051955075.1. Lineage (GTDB taxonomy): Bacteria > Bacteroidota > Bacteroidia > Chitinophagales > Chitinophagaceae > Flavisolibacter. The sequence goes on along the minus strand of JBQCHB010000037.1, from coordinate 10,563 downwards.
CACACGGCCTATAGAAGCGTGGATGATGCCTGCTTTATCAACTTTAAAAGCAATCTTACCACCTTTTACTTCGTTAACTGCAGCTGCCACATCGTTTGTAACAGTACCTGTTTTAGGGTTTGGCATCAGGTTACGCGGACCTAATATCTTACCCAAACGGCCAATCTTAGGCATTACGGCAGGAGTGGCAACGATAACGTCAACATCGGTCCAGCCACCTTCGATCTTTTGTACAAATTCATCTAATCCAACATAATCAGCACCGGCGCCTTTAGCAGCGGCTTCCTGGTCGGGGCCGCAAAGCACCAATACTCTTTTTGTTTTACCAGTACCGTGAGGTAAAGTAACTGTACCACGAATAGCCTGGTCAGCTTTTTTAGGATCTACGCCTAACCGGATATGCAGGTCAACAGACGCATCGAATTTAGTTGTGTTCACTTCTTTTACCAATGCAGAAGCATCTTTCAAAGAATACACTTTGTTCGCATCAACCTTGGCGTTTGCTGCTTTTCTTTTTTTAGGAATGAATGCCATTGTAATTCTTTTTAAATAAGTTCAAAAATTATTTAGCAGGGCCTCCTTCTACGGTCAAACCCATGCTGCGAGCAGTACCGGCTACCATGCTGGCAGCGCTTTCAAGGGTAAAGGCGTTCAGATCAGCCATTTTATCTTTGGCGATCTCTTCTACCTGTGCCCAGGTTACTTTACCAACCTTTTGACGGTTAGGCTCTTTTGAACCACTTTGAATTTTAGCGGCATCTTTTAATTGAACTGCTGCGGGAGGTGTTTTAATGATAAAGTCGAAAGACTTATCAGAATAAACGGTCAATAATACAGGGAGAACTTTTCCCATTTTGTCTTGCGTCCTTGCATTGAATTGTTTGCAAAATTCCATGATGTTGACACCTTTGGAACCCAATGCCGGACCAATTGGAGGTGCAGGGTTAGCCTGGCCACCCTTGCACTGAAGCTTTACATAGCCAGTGATTTCTTTTGCCATTTTCTTCGATTTATTGGTTCAAGCGACGGTTCATCTCAGCGACTACTACGTCTCCCAAATTCCTCAATTCCCGCAGGGCGGGATTTCTAAAGAACTAATTGGGGCGGCAAAAGTAGGAAAAGATTTGAGATTTAAGCCGGCAGATTGCAGTTTTTTTGTTAACCGGCTGTTGTAATTCAGCTAAACAAGCTATGAGTTATTAGCTACGAGCTGCGAGACTTAAAGAACTGACTGTACTACTGGTCTCGAAGCTCATAGCTCACGGCTCGAAGCTTTGCTAAATAGAATTGTTGCAGTTGAACGGAGCGTCGCAACAAAAGCTCAATAGTAAATAAAGGCCGACTACCCAATTGCTAATTTTTCTTTTTCCACTTTTTAAAATCAAGATAATCGAGATAGTAAATGATTTTAACAGAGAGGTTATTGTTTTGCGGAGCAATAATGGTGTTATTGAAATTTTTAAAATAAGTATGCGTGATATCGCCATCATCGAGGAAGCTTTCGTCTTTCCAAACAATATTTAAAAAGCTGCCCGGTGCAAATTGCAAGGTGTACACTGCATCAATATTAAAGATGTTGAAGTTTTGATGTTCTATTGAAATATTCGTATGTTTTGTAGGCGTTAGTGTGCCATCTGCATTCAAGTCGTACAATTGTTTTTGCTCCACTTTACTCCAATAATGCCTTGCCCTGAATGTAATTCCAGACCTGTTGTTGAAGTTGAATTTAGCCCTCAATATATTTTCTATAGTACGACGATCACGGCGGGAGAATATTATATCCTTTAAAATATCGTTCTCGTAGTATTTGTCGTAAAAGCCTGCGTCGTTCTTGTACGAGCTAAAGCTAAAATCGTGGCTTAATGAAAACTTGTCGCTAAAACGGTAACGATGTGAAAAGCTCAATTCAGGAGCATTGCTTTTAAATAGCTTTCTTACGCCAATAAAAAAGTTGGCATTAGCATAATATCTTTTTGCAGCATTGCTTTCGAACCAAACATTGTATTGAATTCTTTGTGAAGATTTAAACGATCTGCCGGTTTGATGTGGTTCATAAAAATCGTTGCCCCACGGCAGGTAACCAATAAAAGCCCCGATCCACCAAAGACTTTTCAATTGTGCATTAGCGTTAATGTTGGTGCTAAAACTTTGAAACTTACTGCTTACTTTCTGATCGCTAAAATCATTAAACAACCTGCTGTAAGAAGCGTTATAATTGACTTGAATATTATTATACCATTTGCCCGGTTTTAGCCAACGGTAACCTGTCCAGAAATAATGATCAACATAATTGTTATTGAACAGGATGCCCATGTCGTTGATATCATACTTATCATCTGCAACTTCCTGGTTTAACTGAAAGTTCCATCTTCCGCCGGTTTTACCAAAACCCAGGTTATGCGAATAACCGAGTGTATTTTTTCCTGTTGGATTGCTTAACTGGCTTAACGCAAACTTTCCACTCCAGTTATATGTGTTCTTCTTATTGTTAAGGTTAAACATGGCGGCAGTTACATTGGCATCGTAATCACTGCCATTGCGCAAAACATTAGTATTGATCAATGAAACGGATGAATTGTTTTTCAGCGTTTGATCAAGAACAGCAATATTGTAATTAGTAAGTGGATTGGTTTCAATTTTTCTTACGTTTCCATTCTTGTCTTCTACTTCTGCATACATTGGTTTTGTAATAGCATTAAAAAAACCAATACCCAAACCATTTTTTGTTCTACCAGAAATTTTGGTAGCATTCAGCAACTTCGACTCCTGCGGATTTTTAAGAATGGTTTCATCAGCATTTATGTGCGCAAAGCTGCTTGCCGTGTCCTGCACATCATAATAATGAATGGGCTGGCTGCCGATCCTTCTTGAATAAAAAAGATTACCCTTATTGAACAACTCTGTGCCTTCTGTAAAAAAGGAACGGTTCTCATTGTACTTAACTTCGAATGGAGAAAGATTAAGAATGTGATTATCACTTTGAACCTGGCCAAAATCCGGAATCAAAGTCATATCTAAGGTGAAACCTTCGCTGATGCCATATTTTACATCCATACCGCCATTTACCGAAGATTGCCAGTCTTTAACGCCTGCAGTTTTATAAGGATAGTGATTTAAATAGGTAGAGAAATAAGGCGAGAGTGACAGCCGCAAAGGCGCTTCAATTTTTTCAATACCTGTCCACAAACCTTCCTGGTTTACAAATCCATTTACTTTCGGATCGACAGGGTTCCACATGTATTGCTGCCCGGTTTTATTTCTACGTCGTGTAATATTTAAGCCCCAGGTTTGGTTAGCCCTGTTCGAAAAACGCAATGCAGAATAAGGAATGCGCATTTCAAAGCTCCAGCCATCTTCATGAACTTTTGCTTCACTATCCCAAACCGAATTCCAGGAAGCATCTTCATTCCCGTTCTCTGAATATTTTGCATCAAACTGTTCACCGTACGGCGTTACATAAAAACCAACAGCATTTATCTTGTCATTATACGTATCTAAAATCACACCTACAAAATCATTTACACCAACCACATCCCTGCCCACCAGCTCTTTCGAAACGCTGTCTTTTGTCCTTTCGTAGCAATAGCCGCCAATGTATACAGAAGTGTTATCGTATAAAAAATAAACAACTGTACGATTAGAAAAATCTTCCGCCTTTCCCGCATCGGGCCGCCATTCAATAAAGTTGGTAGCAGGAATGGCTTCTTTCCAGGCCGTTTCATCCGGATTACCATCAATTTTAATAGATGAGGTTGTACGTTTTGCGGGAATTTGTTTTGGCGTTGTTTGTGACAATGCAGACAGGCAGCAGGATACTGCCATATAGCAAAGAATTATTCGAAGCATGCGTTGTTTTCTTATTGTGAAGTTAGACGTGCCAGTAGCCAGCATTGTTACCGTTCATAAAAACGATTTTATTGTGTACAGCGAAAGGCTTGCATTTATCTATCCTTTAACAAAAAAGCCATTATGCATTTAGCATGATGGCCTTTTTATTTTATAGAATTTATTTTTAGCTGATTTTTTCTACCTGCATGTAGTTAAGTTCTACAGGTGTGGAGCGTCCAAATATTTTTACAGTGACTTTCAATTTTTTCTTTTCGTCATTTACTTCTTCAATCACACCGTTAAAGTCATTGAAAGGCCCTTCAATAATTTTGATCGTTTCTCCAACAATAAAAGGTTCACTCATGCTTACACCACCCGCTTCGGCCATCTCATCCATTTTACCCAGCATCTTATTCACCTCGGTTTTACGAAGGGCAATTGGATTGTCTTTCCCAAGAAAATGAATAACGTTGGAGGTATTTTTAATTACATCCCTTAAATCATCACTCAGCTTTCCTTCGGCAATTTCAATCATAACATAACCAGGATAGTAGTTACGTTCACGCATCACTTTCTTGCCATTCTGTACTTTATAAACTTTTTCCACAGGCAAAAAAACCTGTTTTACCATATCGCTCCATCCGCCACGTGAAACTTCTTTATCCAGGTATTCTTTTACCTTGCGTTCCTTTCCACTCACTACACGCAGCACATACCACTTGGTTTCCTGCTGTTGCGGCTCTTGTGTATTTTGTGCTGTTTCTTCCATTTATTTAAACATTTTATAAATAAGATTCAATCCGCCTGCAGCTACAAAATCCATAGCGCCTACAATAGCAGTAATTAACAACGTGGCAGCCAAAACAATCATGGTTGATTGCTGCAACTGGGTCCAGTCGGGCCAGGTTGTTTTTTCCGTTAACTCTTTGTAAGAATCGCGGAAGTAATTTGATACTTTGTTCATTTAGTCAATTTGAAAATTTGAAAATGCAGCAATTTGAAAATGCAATTGAAAAAATGAAATGATGATTTTCAAATTTTCAAATTATATCATTTTCAAATTGACTTCGCACGGGCAGAGAGATTCGAACTCCCATCAACGGTTTTGGAGACCGCTATTCTGCCATTGAACTATGCCCGTAGAAAGCTAAAAGCTATTAGCAAACAGCTAACAGCTTTTAGAATTATGTGCAAATGTAATAAAAACAATTGCTTATAGCTAAAAGCTTGCGGCTCGTAGCTTATTTTATAATTTCAGTAACCTGACCGGCACCTACTGTACGTCCACCTTCACGAATAGCGAACTTCAAACCTTTTTCCATCGCAATAGGTTGGATCAGTTTTACAGTCAAAGAAGTGTTATCGCCAGGCATAATCATTTCTGTACCTGCTGGTAATTCTACTTCACCGGTTACGTCTGTAGTTCTGAAATAGAACTGAGGACGGTATTTTTGGAAGAATGGCGTGTGACGTCCACCTTCTTCTTTACTTAATACATAAACTTCACCTTTGAACTCAGTGTGTGGCGTGATAGAACCTGGCTTCACGATAACCATACCACGACGGATCTGAGATTTATCGATACCACGCAATAACAAACCTGCGTTATCACCAGCTTCACCTTCATCCAACAGTTTACGGAACATTTCCACACCAGTTACGGTAGAAGTAAGAGGAGCTTCAATCAACCCAACGATTTCAACAGGCTCGCCTACTTTAATGCGGCCTCTTTCAATACGGCCGGTAGCAACAGTACCACGACCAGTAATTGAGAATACGTCCTCAACTGACATCAGGAATGGTTGATCTACCGGGCGAGGAGGTAATGGAATATAGCTGTCAACAGCATCCATTAATTCTTCTACGGCTTTCACCCATTTGTCTTCACCAGCCAATGCACCGGTAGCAGAACCTTTGATAATTGGCGTGTTGTCGCCATCGAAACCATAAGTGCTTAACAACTCACGGATTTCCATTTCAACCAACTCTAACAATTCAGGATCGTCAACCAGGTCAACTTTATTCATAAATACCACAATACGCGGAACACCTACCTGGCGGGCCAGAAGAATGTGCTCTTTTGTTTGAGGCATAGGACCGTCTGTAGCAGCCACAACTAAAATAGCACCGTCCATTTGGGCAGCACCAGTAATCATGTTCTTCACATAGTCAGCGTGACCAGGACAGTCAACGTGAGCATAGTGACGGTTTGCTGTTTGATACTCTACGTGAGCAGTATTGATGGTGATACCTCTTTCTTTTTCTTCAGGTGCACCGTCAATTTCATCATATTTTTTTGCTGTCGCTAATCCCTTTTTAGAAAGGATCTCAGTAATAGCGGCAGTCAAAGTTGTTTTACCGTGGTCTACGTGACCGATGGTACCAACGTTAACGTGAGGTTTTTCCCTCTTAAAGGTCTCTTTAGACATTTTTATCGGTTTTTAGTTGTGGAGTTACAAATATTATTAAATCAAAACGCCTTCTATCATTTTATCAATGAATCGAAGGAAAACTTTTATGTTGCCGGCAGCAGAAGCTCCAATCATCTTCCGTTGCGTCGCACTCTTGTACTTTCTGAACTCTATTTAACAAATAAAACGTAAACGGTAAACCGTCAGGCTTATAGATCTTTGGTTTTACACCTATGTTTGACGTTTCATCTTAGAGCCGTTGATGAGAATTGAACTCACGACCTCTTCCTTACCAAGGAAGTGCTCTACCCCTGAGCTACAACGGCTTTTGTCAGCTGACAGTTGACCGTTGTTAGTTGACAGCAGGTAAAATCCGTCAACTGTCATCTCTCATCTGTCATCCAATAGAGCGGAAGACCGGGCTCGAACCGGCCACCTATAGCTTGGAAGGCTATCGCTCTACCAAATGAGCTACTTCCGCTTTTTATTGAACATTGAAAATTGAGCGTTAAAATTAAAATTTCCAATATTCAACTATCAAGGTTCAATTTTCAAAGAACGTGGGCAGGAGTGGATTCGAACCACTGAAGTCGAAGACAGCGGATTTACAGTCCGCCCCATTTGGCCGCTCTGGAACCTGCCCGGAAACCGAATCTCTGATTCGGGTGTTTCACGAATCAGAGATTCGTGCTACGAGCCACTTGTCGGAATCGAACCAACGACCTACTGATTACAAATCAGTTGCTCTACCAGCTGAGCTAAAGTGGCTTGTTACATGCTAATGGCACAATATGCAGCTGCATAAAAAAACCAATCGCAATCAAAGAACTTTCTTTACCAACACTTAAGGAATCAGCTAATTAGCTAAGCACCCTATTTTTTGGGAAGGCAAAGGTAAAGGAAAATGACAATTGAAAAAATACTGAGAAAGAAAAAATTATAAGGTTTAAATAAAAAGACCCCCGAAACAATCGGAGGTCTGTTAAATACTTTAAGCGGCTTGCTTTTCTTTTTTCTTTTTTATTTGTTGAACCATGGCCTCCAAAGCTTCTTCAAACGAAACTTCAAAGGATTTGCTGGTTGCTTTTACAAAGAAATCAGATTTTGGTACATGAACTCTAATTTCTGCGATCTTGTCCTTAATTGTGTGCACCACGTTATCTAATATCAGAAAGACATCCACTTTGATGATCCGGTCGTGATACTGTTGCAGCTTTTCGATTTTTTTGGTTACATACTCTACCAACTTGCTGTCTGCATCAAAGTGAACTGCTTGAACATGAACAATCATAGAAATTGATTTAAGCTGTGAAAAAATGGTTCAAAGAACTAAGCCTTACCGGCTTTGAGGTTCGGTATGAAGTTAGGCTATAACTCATTTTTAACCAAGAAGAAAACAGGAAAAATTTTTATGATATTGATCAGCGCTTTAAGCCTTGGGGTGTGCTTTTTTATACACGTTTTTAAGCTTCTCAATTGTATTGTGCGTATAAACCTGCGTAGCAGCCAGACTGCTATGACCTAACAGCTCTTTTACAGCGTTTAAATCGGCGCCATTGTTCATTAAATGCGTGGCAAAGCTATGCCTGAGTACATGTGGGCTGCGCTTTTCAACGGTTGTTGCATCATCGAGGCACTTTCTTATCCGTGCATATACTTTCCGGGGAGAAAATGGCTTTCCTTTTTCGTCGAGCAGCAATATTTCACTTTCAACATCCGGGAATTCGATCTTTTGTTCTTTGCAATAATCCTTTACTTGCCCAATAAGTTTAGGGCTTACCGGTATGATGCGCTCTTTATTTCCTTTTCCCAAAACTTTCAAAGTATGATTTGAATAATTGATACCATTTTTTTTCAACGCTATCAATTCACTTCTTCGCAGGCCGGTATTGTAAAACAAAGCGATAAGCAAGTGGTCAGTTTTACTCTGCCATCCATTAGACCATTCGATTTGTCCAAGCAAATCTTCTATTTCTTTTTCTTTAATAAAATTGGGAAGCCGCTTTTCGTTCCTGGGAGCTATCACCTTTGCCATAGGCGTTTGCTTTAAAAGGCCGGCTTTGATCTGGTATTTAAAAAAAGACTTGAGCGTAGATATTTTCCTGTTGAGAGATTTCGAGGTCAACCCTTCATCTTTTAAAGATGCCAGCCAACTCCTGATATAAACATGTGAAAGCTGGCTTAGCGGCGTCTCACCATATTGAACAATTATATAATCGAAAAAAGATACGAGGTCTGTTTGGTAAGAAATTATGGTGTGCTGCGAATAGCGTTTTTCAAATTTAAGGTAATCAATAAACGGCTGGATGATTGGATGTGGTTGCTGCATAAAAAAACAATAGCTGCAAAGTAATAAAAACCTTGCAGCTATAAAATATGATGAAGAGGTATTCCGAAGGCTATCGGAATTATGCTTCTATTTTTCCGCTTGCTATCTTTTGCTTATAAACAGCTTTCAAAACCTGATTTCTGCGTTGAACAGAAGGTTTTGTGAAAGACTGTCTTTCACGCAACTGCAACAAGATCTTGGCTTTTTCAAATTTCTTTTTGTACTTCTTTAAAGCCTTATCTATGTTTTCGCAGTCTTTTGAATCGATAATTAGCATGCTATATACCTCCTTTAAATGTTTTAGGGTGGGCAAAGATAAGGTTCTTAACCATTTTAATCCAAAATAAAATGCAAAATCCCCGAAATTTACCACATGTTTACAGGCATTATTGAAAGCATGGGAATTGTAAAAGAGATCTCATCTGTTGGAACCAATAAAAGTTTTTGGATCGAATCTCCCCTATCTGCTGAATTTAAAATTGACCAAAGTATAGCACATAATGGCGTGTGTTTAACTGTGGAGCAAATACAAGGAAGTATTTATAAAGTAACTGCGGTTGCAGAAACTTTGGAGAAAACAGAACTTGATCATTGGAAAGTTGGCGATGCAATTAATCTTGAAAGGAGTTTATTGCCTACCAATCGCCTGGATGGCCATTTTGTGCAGGGACATGTGGATACAACCGGCACATGTAAAAAGATAAAAGACAAAAACGGAAGCCACGAATTTGAGTTCAAATTCCCTAAAAAGTTTGCGGCATTGATTATTGAAAAAGGTTCTGTTTGCATAAATGGTATTAGCCTCACTGCCTTTGAGGTGAAAAAAGATAGTTTTAAAGTAGCCATTATTCCTTATACATTTGAGCACACCAATCTGAAACATTTAAAAGAAGAAGATAAAGTGAATCTGGAATTTGACATGGTGGGAAAATATATTTTGAAAAATAAGTTTGGATAAAGCTCTTAGCAAAAATTAATGCGGCTATTTGAAGATTATAAACGCTTCATTTTGCAGCAAAGCATTTATTTGGAACAACGCATCCCAAAGCCTCGACCGTATATCAAGCTTAAATAATTAATTTAAAATGACATTGTTCAGATATTGCTATTGCGCAGGTTTACAAATAACAAAGCAGCATAGCTTATGAGTAAAGCACCTTCAGTAGCAATACTAATACTCAACTGGAATACACGGGATTTTTTAAAACAACACCTCCCTTTTATCCTTTCAACCAGCTATGCCAATAAGGAAGTTTTTGTAATTGACAACAACTCTGGTGATGGTTCTGTGGCTATGCTAAAACAATTCTTTCCTGAAGTTCGTATTATACAAATGCGTTCAAATCTGGGCTATGCTACGGGCTACAACTTATGTTTATCGCAGGTAAAAGCGGACTATTTTATTTTGGTGAATTCGGACATAGAAGTTACTAAAAATTTTATTGAACCGGTCATACAATTAATGGAAGCAAATGATGAAATAGGTATTTGTCAACCCAAATTACTTTCTTATGGAGAAAAGCACATGTTTGAATACGCAGGAGCATGTGGAGGATGGATTGATCGATTGGGCTTTCCTTTTGCCAGGGGAAGAGTTTTATTGACAATTGAAAAGGACGAAGGTCAGTACAATACTTCAGAACAAATTTTTTGGGCCACCGGTGCTTGCATGTTTTTAAAATCATCTGTATACAAAAAAATAGGTGGCTTTTATGATTACTATTACATGCACCAGGAGGATATTGATTTATGCTGGCGTGCACAAAACGTAGGTTACAAAATTTATGCATGTCCTGATTCGGAAGTCTTTCACATTGGAGGTGGCAGTTTAAGTTGGGAAAACAATCTTAAGACCTTTCTAACTTTTAGAAATAATTATATTCTGTTGACAAGAAATCTGCCTGTTTTAAAATTGGCTCCTGTCATCTGTTTGCGATTATTTCTGGACTTGTTTGGAGGATTATTCTTCCTTATAAAGGCGAAGCCAGGAATTAG
>JBQCHB010000036.1:0-2797 GCA_051955075.1 Flavisolibacter sp. | reverse complement strand
GTGAAGGAATCCAAATGAGGTTTTCTTTCTGCTTGCTTTTTATTGTAATGGATTTATTTGGAAGGATGTTTATTTCTTCTATTTCGGTTCTAAATAAATGGATAGAGGGTGTATTCTTTAAATCCCTCCAGATTGAATTGTTGTCAATGCTTAAAGTGAAGCTTTCAAAAATTTGTTTTCTTCTTTTAAGTGATCTGAAAATGCTTATTGTACCATAAATCAAAAGTATGGGTAGTGCAATGAACGTTGAAGTCAGGTCTCCGTCTTTTTGCTTCATGTTGAAATAGCTGATAGCAAATCCTATTGTAATGGCAATAAGAAAAAGAGGAACAAGTTTCAATAATACTTTGTTTCTAACTTCTTTAAATCCGTTGGGCTTTACCTTAAACTGTTTTGTTTCCATAAAGACATCTAAAATAATCTTTAAAATATTTTTTCAGCTTCTCTTCCAAATTTATTCACTTCAAGTTTATGCTGTATTTTCTTTCCTGCTAATCTTATTGTACTTACAAGTACTAACAGCAGGTTTCTTTTGAGATGGTTTTTAACTTGAAGCTTAGATTCAAAACCACTGAAAAGAAATTTTCCTTTCATCTTCTGAATTTATAATGCTTTGAGTTTGCATTGTAAGGGAAGGTGTCCACATAATCACATATGGCGTCTATTTCTTCCTTACTAAGCATATAGCTTGGCATTATATATTTGAATTGTTTACGTAGCTTCTTTCCCTGCTTGTCAGTTGTAAGGATATAAGCAGCGTTTTTCATGAATTTATACACCCAGGGTTTTCCTCTGATTTGTCGAACTCTTTGAAAGGGAGGGCCAGATTTAGTAGTCGTTTCAGCATGGCAGGTACTACACATCTTGTAAAAAAGCTTTTTACCGTCAGGAGATTGATTATTTTCCTGCACTGGAGTAAATGAAAGGAAAAGAATTATTGCTGTTGATGAAAAAAATATAAAAGTTAGTTGTTTCACTGCCCTTACAATATACTATGAGAAAAGTCTGAAATAAAGTTTAAGGAAAACTAATTATTGGTTATTCAAAAGGAACTTGGATTTTACTTGCCTCCTGGAGTAAGATTAACTATAAAGCTACATGAACTGGTTAAAAGCTGCAAAGCCAGTTATAATTGCATGAAATTATTCTATAACGAATTGTATTTGCTTTGGCCCTTCACCTGCTGGAGTGCCTTTTAACGTGCCTTGAAAAGTTTTGACTTCATGACCGTTTACAATGATTTTTAATGTCACTTTAGAGGATTTAGTTGTCAAAAGTACTGCTGACAATAGAGCCGTGAATGGTTTCTTTACTGTTTTAAAAGAATAAACCCAACCAGATGACCCCGTAGTACCCTTGAAGTCTTCATTACTGTCTCTATAATTTAAAATTAGCACATCTTCTGGGCTTGAAGATGTTACTCTATATTCAATCAAGCTTTCATTTTGAACAATAGATTTAGAAGCTTCAAAAGTTTTCTGTTTTTGAATAATAAGATCGATAATACTGTTATCAACATTATTGTTTTTAAGGTTTATTAAGCCATCTACACTAAGATCAAAGTTTGGAACAGAGGAGTTAATTTTTTCTTTTATTATTGATTCCGAAAGCCTGCTTTTGATCATTTTTATAATCAGAGAATTGTTTAGCGTATCAACTTTGGATTGAGCATTACACAATACAAATGAAATGATGCAATAGAATGTAAAAAGTAACTTCATAATTAGATTGTAATAGTTGTTTTGGACTGCTATAAGTATTTAATAAGAAGACTCAGAGGTTTCTGATTCATAAGCTACGGCTTCCCTGGTTTTGGCCTTCGTTCCATCTTCCCTAATAATTTCAAACAATTCAATCTTAGGTTTATATCTACTATTCATTGCAGCAGTGATTGGAAATGACATTTCCTCCTCAGAAAAAGGACGAACTAAGGCTCTCACAATAATACTTTTTTGGCAATAAATTGTTCTCTGACCATTCCCACACACATTAATTCCAAACTTTAAAGACCTCAAGGTTCTTCTTGTTTGATTGGATATTTTAACTTGAGCATAAGGGTTCATTAAATCATCATAGACAATTTTATAGCTTGCTATTTTAACACCCGACATAAACCAGTCATCTCCATTTAAATATTCTTCCGCATCTTGTTCTCCGTTCTTTTTGATTCGGTTTTCTAATTGAAGAATTGCATCGGTAGCAAACTTGATATCCTTTTTATTTTTACAACCCATAGTATCGAGCCAAGCAATCCAATTTTTTAATTGTTCAATTGAATCCTGAAAATTTACCATACGGTTACCATTTCTGGCCTCCCAAGCCATATTCTTGGCATGCCGTTGCAATTGATTATAAGAGTACTCATATTGCTGACAGGGATCTATTTGTTGACTAATCTTGCTATCATTTGAGTTACATGAAACTACTGTTACAAATACAGTTAATGGAAACAGCAAAACTTTCATATGAGAAAATTTATTTGACAATTTAATCATTAAAAAGCAAATATATGTTATAACATATATTTTAATTTGACCAATACCATGACTTTTCCATTCCATAATGGAAGAGAGGTACAAACAAGAATTCATTGCACTTGGAGAAAGATTACAATACTGGAGAAAGAAAAGAAATCTTACTCAGCTTGACCTTGAAGTTGCAACAGGTATTGGTCAAGGAGAAATCAGCAAAATAGAAAATGGAACTAAAAATATTGAGTTTATCACAATAGTAAAATTTGCCATTGCTTTGGATATTCAGATCTGTGACCTCTTTGCCAGACCTTAGGACTATGAAC
>JBQCHB010000035.1:0-5063 GCA_051955075.1 Flavisolibacter sp. | reverse complement strand
GTAACACCCAAAGCAGTACTGCTCGGACAAGATGACTTCATCCCATGGAAAAGAGGCGTGTCTCTTTAAGAAGATACTTAGTAGTTCTTTAAAATGAATTGGATGATTGTGTAACCGGCAGCAGTACAATTATGTAGCTTTTCTTGCGTCGCACACTTGTGCTGGTTGAATTTTTAATCTGCAATGAAAGCGCAGTAATGCAAAGCATCGCAAAGATTTTCTTAGCGTTACTAAAAAGCTCCATAGCGATCTGAACGTACAAGGGAGTGACACAACGAAAGCTTAATAGTGCTATTAAGCTGGCTGCATAAAATACTAATTAACCATCTATTACTATTGCTGTAATAGAGATAACATATTAACTCAATGAAGAAATTTCTCGACGAAAATTTTTTGTTAGAAAATAAAACGGCACAGCAGCTTTATTATGCGTATGCCAAAGACATGCCCATTATAGATTATCATTGCCATTTGCCGCCGGATCAAATAGCAGCCGATATCAACTTTGAAAATCTTACCCAGGTTTGGCTTTATGGCGATCATTATAAGTGGCGGGCTATGCGCACCAATGGCGTTGATGAAAGTTATTGTACCGGCCATAAACCTGACGCTGACAAGTTTCAAAAATGGGCGGAAACAGTTCCTTACACTTTGCGCAATCCTTTATATCACTGGACGCATTTAGAACTGCAGCGCTATTTTAATGTGCACGAACTTTTGAATGGCGATTCGGCACAAAGAATTTATGAAGAGTGCACCACTAAATTGCAAACGCCTGGTTATTCCGTTCGCAACCTGCTGCGCAAAATGAATGTGAAAGTAGTATGCACTACAGACGATCCGACGGATTCATTGGAACATCACCAGAAATTAAAAGATGACGGTTTTGAAGTTCGTATTCTTCCGGCTTACCGGCCAGATAAAGCACTGAGTGTAGATGATGCAGCAGCATTCAATAATTATTTATCGAAGTTGGAAGCAGTAAGTAACATCGGCATTGCTTCTTACAGCGATTATTTAAGTGCATTAAAAAACCGTCACGATTTTTTTGCTTCGATGGATTGTTCTGTTTCTGATCATGGGCTGGAACAGATTTATGCAGAGGAGTACACGCAAGCGGAAATAGAAAACAGTTTCCATAAGATCCGCTCCGGCAAAGAATTGTCGTTGCACGAACGCTTAAAGTTCAAATCTGCCATGCTGGAAATTTTTGCTGTATGGGACTATGAAAAAGGCTGGGTACAACAATATCATTTGGGTGCATTGCGTAATAATAATTCACGCATGATGCGGCAGCTGGGTCCTGATACGGGTTGGGACAGTATTGGTGATTTCTCCCAGGGAAGAGCACTTGCCAAATTCCTTGACCGGCTTGATAAAAACAATCAACTGGCAAAAACCATTTTATACAATCTTAATCCTGCAGATAACGAATTGATAGCGACCATGGCGGGTAATTTCAATGACGGTTCTGTTCCGGGTAAAATACAATACGGTTCCAGCTGGTGGTTTTTGGATCAAAAGGATGGCATCATTAAGCAAATGAATGCGCTTTCCAACATGGGCTTGTTAAGCCGCTTTGTGGGCATGCTTACCGATTCGCGAAGCTTTCTTTCGTATCCGCGCCATGAATATTTCCGCCGTATCTTGTGTAATCTTTTTGGTACCGAAATAGAAAACGGAGAACTGCCTAACGACTTGCAATGGACAGGGAAAATCGTACAAGACATCTGCTACCGTAACGCCAGTCATTATTTCAATTGGAAAGAAGTGGCACAAACGGAAGCGCTTACAAACCTTTAAAGTCGTTATGAAATGAGTTTTTTAAACCAACTGGAAAGCATTTTTACTTCTGAAGAACAAATTCCCGAAAAACACCGTCTCGCTTCACCTGTCAATCAACGTGAGTTTCTTTCTAATGGTGAGATGATTTCATGGAATGGTCCTGTGCACGAGGTGTATTCACCAATATGCATTCGCACGCCGAATGGATTGGAAAGAAAATTGATCGGATCCTATCCTGTATGCACCGAAGCGGAAGCCATGGAAGCATTGGATGCTGCCGTTAAGGCTTATGATAATGGCCGCGGTGAATGGCCAACCATGTCAGTTGCCGAACGCATTGTGTGCATTGAAAATTTTACGCACAAAATGTTGCAGCAAAAAGACAATGTAGTGAAATTGATCATGTGGGAAATTGGAAAATCATACTCCGATTCTGTAAAAGAATTTGACCGCACGGTTGAATATATTTATGCCACCATTGATGCGCTGAAAGACCTGGATCGCCAATCTTCACGTTTTGAAAGTGAGCAAGGCATCATTGCACAGATTCGCCGCTCGCCACTTGGCGTAGTGTTATGCATGGGCCCATTCAATTACCCGTTGAATGAAACCTTCACCACACTGATACCTGCCATCATTATGGGCAATACTTTGTTGTTCAAGCCACCCAAGCATGGTACATTATTACACTATCCGTTGTTGCAGGCATTCAAGGAATCATTTCCAAAAGGCGTTGTCAATACAATTTACGGAAGAGGCAACACCATTGTACCAGCGTTGATGCAATCAGGTAAAATCAATGTGCTGACCTTGATTGGCTCCAGCAAGGTAGCTAACCAATTAAAGAAACTGCATCCCAAAGTAAATCGTTTGAGAGCCATATTCGGATTAGATGCAAAGAACGCAGCGATCATCACTGAAAATGCAGACATCAAACTGGCCGTGCAGGAAACTGTATTGGGCTCGTTATCGTTCAATGGTCAAAGATGCACAGCATTAAAGATCATCTTTGTTCATCAAACGATTGCCACGCAATTTGTGAAGCAATTGGCGGAAGCGGTTGGCAAATTAAAATTTGGTATGCCATGGATTGAAGGTGTTGTACTGACACCACTGCCCGAACCACAAAAGCCTGCTTATTTAAAAGAATGTATTGAAGATGCCATTGCCAATGGCGCCAAAATAATGAATGAGAATGGCGGTGCCACAGTGGAATCGTTTGTATACCCTGCCATCGTTTATCCGGTAAATAAAAGCATGAAGCTCTATCGGGAAGAACAGTTTGGGCCCGTAATACCAATAGTCCCATATACTAAAATAGATGAACCAATTGAATACATCATTGGGTCAACACATGGTCAGCAAGTTAGCATCTTCAGCAACGATTCTGAAGAAGTGGCAAACACCATTGATCCACTGGTAAACCAGGTGAGCCGGGTAAACATCAACTGCCAGTGCCAGCGTGGACCCGACGTATTTCCTTTTACCGGCCGCAAGGACAGTGCAGAAGGAACCTTGTCGGTAGTAGATGCCCTGCGTTCGTTTTCTATCCGTTCTTTGGTGGCTACCAAATCGAACGAAACCAACAAGCAGTTGCTGAACGACATTGTGCACGGGCATCAATCAAATTTTTTAAGTACCAAGTATATTTTTTGATGAGCAGCGTTTTTTGTTTTGGTGAATTATTATTGAGGCTATCGCCTGAGTTAAACGGCAAGTGGCTAAGGCAACATTCAATTCCTGTATTCATCGGCGGCGCCGAATTGAACGTTGCAACAGCATTGGCACATTGGAATGTTCCTGTTTCGTATGGTACGGCCTTGCCCGATAACTATTTGTCGAAAGAAATTATAGAGGCGGTTCAGAAAAAACAAATAGACACAAGCAAGATCATTTTTAGCGGTAACCGAATTGGATCGTATTACTTACCACAAGGCGCTGATCTTAAACATGCGGGTGTGATATATGACCGGGCATTTTCTTCGTTCTGGGAATTGCAGCCCGGACAAATAAATTGGGATGAGGTTTTAAAAGACGTTTCGTGGTTTCATTTTAGCGCCATCAGCCCGGCGCTTAATGCCAATGTAGCGGCTGTATGCAAAGAAGCAGTGGAAGCGGCATCAAAAAAAGGCATTACTGTTTCGGTGGATTTAAACTACCGTGCAAAGTTGTGGCAATATGGAAAGCAGCCCCACGAGGTGATGCCTGAGCTGGTGCAACACTGCAATGTTATTATGGGTAATTTATGGGCTGCAGAAAAGATGTTGGGTATACCAGTTGCAAAAGGTTTGACAGATCATAGAGATGCCTATATTGAACATGCATTAAAAACTTCAGAAAATATTTGTAAGCAGGTGTCCATATGCCAACAAGTAGCTAACACGTTTCGCTTTGATATAAATGATGGTGTACACTATTATGCCACGCTGCACACGCAAAACAAGCTCTATGTTTCGCAGGAACATAAGACGCCCTGTATCGTTGACAAAATTGGAAGTGGCGACACGTTTATGGCCGGCCTGATTTATGGAAACCGCAACGCGTTATTACCGCAGCAAACGATTGATTTTGCTGCTGCTGCGGCCTTCAATAAATTATTCATCAAAGGCGATGCAACAACAACATCGGCTGAGGATATTAAAAAAGGATACTTGAATTATGCATAAAAAAGAAGCAGCCTTGCAAACGCTGTTGCAACAAATGATGCTACCGCTGTATTATCACGACAGTGCAGAAGTAAGCATAGAAGTGTTGAAAGCTTTATATGAGGCAGGCATCAAAACATTGGAGTATACCAACCGTGGTGAACATGCTTTTGAAAATTTTAAAGCACTCAGAAAAGCTGTTGATGAAAATATGCCCGGTTTGCAGTTGGGTATAGGCACCATCAAAACAAAAAACTCCGCTGAAAAATTTATAGATGCAGGTGCTGATTTTGTTGTTTGTCCCTCCATGAACGAAGAAGTGGCAGATACTGTTCATGCAGCTGGACTGTTGTGGGTGCCGGGTTGCTTAACTACCACTGAAATTGCCAATGCAGAAAATGCCGGCGCTACACTGGTAAAAATTTTTCCGGGAAATATTTTGGGACCGTCTTACATAAGCGCCATCAAGGAAATTTTTCCTGGTTTAAAATTTATGCCAACAGGCGGGGTAGAAGCAGAAGAAAAAAATTTACGGAGTTGGTTCGATGCAGGTGTTGTGGCGGTGGGTATGGGAAGTAAATTGATTTCTAAAAGCGCTTTGGAGGATAGAGATTATGAGGGCATTAAGACAAA
>JBQCHB010000034.1:0-3587 GCA_051955075.1 Flavisolibacter sp. | reverse complement strand
ATGTGGTTCGGTAATTTTATTTGCGTGGTCATAGTGCTGCTTTAAAACGGGCATGGAATACCGTTATGAAAAGCGACTCGGGGTTGATGGTTATGAAGAATATCCTTAAAGATTTTTTTGAAACCTACGACTTGCCTTACATACACATTGGTGCCGATGAAGTAAAGATCACGAACAAAAATTTTCTGCCGGAAATAATTGCATATATAAAAACCTTTGGTAAAAAAATTATTGGTTGGGAACCTGGTGGCAATTTTACTGATGATGTCATCCGGCAGTTGTGGATGGATGATGCTGCCCGCCTGTCTGCGAACAGCAATATTCAGTTCATTGATTCGAGGCATTTGTATTTGAACCACATGGATCCGCTGGAAGCTGTAACCACAATTTTCAATCGTAAGATTGGAGGTAAGGCAAAAGGCGATCATTCTTTGTTAGGCGCCACCCTCTGCATGTGGCCAGATAGAAGAGTAGAAAAAGATATTGATGTATTGCGTATGAATCCTGTTTATCCAGGCATGCTGGCTTTTGCAGAAAGAACCTGGCGTGGTGGCGGCCATGATGGTTGGGTGGCTAATATCGGTGAGCCAAACTCTCTTCAAGCTAAAGAATTTGCTGCATTTGAAAACCGTTTGCTGCAACACAAGCAGAAATATTTTTCACAACTGCCATTCCCTTATGTGAAGCAAACAGCTATCGTTTGGAACTTATATGGACCTTATGATAATAATGGCGACTTATCAAAAACGTTTGAGCCTGAGAATAAAAATTTTAATACAGAGAAGATCACTCCAACAAAAAAAGAAATTGGCGGCACTATTATATTAAGACACTGGTGGCATCCGTTAATTGAAGGAGCCATTGACGAACCGAAAGAAAATACAACATGGTACGCCACTACAAAAATCTGGAGCGATAAAAATGAAGTGAAGAATTTTTGGATAAGCTTTAATAATCTTTCCCGTTCGCCTGCAACCGATCCTCCGCCAGTTGATGCATGGGACACTAAACAAAGTGCTGTGTGGGTAAATGGAAAACTAATTGAGCCGCCACATTGGATTCATGGCGGACAAAAAGGCAATTCAGAAATACCACTGGTTGATGAAGGCTACGAATATCGTGCGCCTACAAAAATCTTATTGAAGAAAGGTTGGAACACTGTGTTGATCAAAGCACCTATTGGCAGTTTTAAAGGAAAAGACTGGCAGAACCCGGCGAAATGGATGTTTACCTTTGTGCCTGTTGTTGAATAAAACAGAAGGCCAGGTCAAAATTCATTTACAGTTTTCATAATTTGGTAAATAAAGTTCTGAACACTGGCCTCTGATTCGGGCTCTTTATAATAATTATTCGAACTGGTTGATGACTTCCATAATCGTAAAAGTTTTATTGCCTGAGGGCACCTGCCAGGCCACTTTTTCTCCTTGCTGAAAACCGATCAATGCAGTGCCGATGGGCGCCATTACAGAAATCTTCTTTTCTTTAATATCTGCTTTGTCAGGTGTTACCAACATCAGTTCTATTACGTTCTCTCTGTTTTCTTCTTTTATTTTTACTTTGGAATTCAACCGCACTACATTATTGGGGAAAGCATCTTTACTTACCAGTTTTGCTTTTTTCAATTCCGTCTCCAGGTCTTCGATGTTTTGCCTGTCAAAAACTGTCTTAGTTTGTCCGCCCCTGATGCACGACATCAAAACTTCATAATCATCTTTTCTTAATACCAATTGTTTTTTTAGTTTTTGCATAAATTTTAATTTAAGAGTGAATGGAGATTGTTTTTTGCAGAACTGTTTTTCCTTTTGAAGTAGATCTGTTCAAAACTTTTCGTTTCCTGTTCATTGATCCTTCTGAAGAATTTTGAAGGATATATGCTTTCTGTATTTCTGAAAGCGCAGGCTTCCATAATTTCTTTTGTTGCCGCAATTGTTTTTGCATGAAAGTTGGCTACTCTCACTTTTTTATCTGCGGGGTGTAATCCTTTATACAACGAAGGATTTTGTGTGGCAACGCCTACGGGGCATTGTCCGCTATCGCATATCAACGCCTGTATGCAGCCTAAGGCCAGCATCATTCCTCTTGCACTGTAGCAGGCCGAGGCGCCTAAAGACAATACTTTAAGAATATCGAAACCTGTAATAATTTTGCCTGCAGCTAAAATTTTAATGTGGGCCGATAAATTGTATGCATCCAAAGTTTGCTTAACAAAAGCAAGGGCATCATATAAAGGCATTCCCAAATGGTCGGTGAATTCTAACGGTGCCGCTCCGGTGCCACCTTCGGCTCCGTCAATAGAAATAAAATCAGGAATGATACCTGTTGTTATAATCGCATGGCAGATGTCAATAAATTCCTGTTTGTCACCAATACACATTTTAAAACCAACAGGTTTTCCTCCCGACAACTCCCGCAGCAATTGCAAAAATTTGATCATTCCTTCCGGTTCGTCAAATTCCGCATGCCTGGTAGGAGAGTGTACAGTTGTTCCAGGCGTTACCAATCTTATCGCTGCAATTTCTTCTGTGTTTTTGGCTGCTGGTAAAATGCCGCCATGCCCTGGCTTTGCGCCCTGCGATAATTTTAATTCTATCATTTTTATCTGTGGACGCAAAGCATTTTTCCGGAAAGCCAGTGCGTTAAATCTTCCATTTTCATAGCGGCATCCAAAATAGCCTGTACCAATCTGCCAAATAAGGTCACCGCCGTGAAGATGATGCTCGCTAATACCACCTTCGCCGGTGTTGTGCGCAAAGTTTCCAATTCTTGCACCTTCGTTTAGCGACTGTATGGCGGTTTTGCTTAAAGCACCATAGCTCATGGCGCCAATATTATAAATACTGGCATAATATGGTTGCATGCATTGATAATTGCCAATGTAAACCCGTAGCTCTTTTTCATTGAGCTGAATGGGATAAACAGAATGCGCTACCCATTCGTAACCAGGTGCAGCAGGATTGGCCTGCATACCAAAAGCAACTGTTTGTTTTTCATTTTTTGCTCTTTGATAAACAATGGAACGCTGCCTGCGGTTGAATGGCTTGCCGTCCAGATCTGATTCAAAAAAATACTGTCTCAATTCCGGACGTACCGATTCCAAAAAATAACGCAAGTGCCCGATCAGCGGATAATTGCGGATAATAGCATGTTTATGTTGGGATATATCTCTTAAGGCGATCAGTAGCAAAGGCATCGCCACAAGCAATGCCCAATACCATTTTTCATTCTGTACAAAACCAGCTGTTATAATAACAGCATTGAGTAGTACAATAATAAAAATGATCATGCCACCAACCGAAACCTGTTTATGATTTCGAATCATAGCAATTCATTTAAAGAATAAAAAAAATAAGTGCGGAACCCCTTACCTGCGATGTTGACATGAGGCAGGGGTTTACGTATTAAAGTCTTTGAAGTTTGGAAAGAACTGAAGCCTTTCAACAATAGTGTTGAGCGTTTTTAATGGACAGGCAAAATCATATTGCACAGCATGCGGTAAGTGCCTGCAGTGAAACGGAATGATGGTATGATGAAGAAAACCTGTCATAATACAAACTTATTTAATTAAAAATAGATGAAGCTATATATTG
>JBQCHB010000033.1:0-4570 GCA_051955075.1 Flavisolibacter sp. | reverse complement strand
GATAGAAAGTGCTATTGAGGATATAAAAGCGGGCAGGCTGGTGATTGTAGTGGATGATGAAGATCGTGAAAACGAAGGTGATTTTGTAACGGCTTCAAAAAATGCGACGCCTGATGTGATCAATTTTATGAGCAAACATGGCAGGGGACTCATTTGCGTACCCATGCTGGAAGAACGATGCAATGAACTTGGCCTTGACCTGATGGTAAATAATAATACAGCTTTGCACGAAACTGCTTTTACTGTTTCTGTTGATCTTTTAGGGCACGGCTGTACTACAGGTATTTCGGCCCATGACAGATCTAAAACTGTTCAGGCCCTCATTGACCCGGCTACGAAACCTGAAGATTTGGGTAAGCCAGGGCATATTTTTCCTTTGCGTGCCAAAAAAGGCGGCGTATTAAGGAGAGCAGGGCATACCGAAGCCACAGTTGACCTGGCCAGGTTGGCGGGTTTTGAGCCGTCAGGTGTTTTGGTGGAAATTATGAATGATGACGGTTCTATGGCGAGGCTGCCTGAATTAATGGAAATAGCCAAAAAATTTGATTTCAAGATCATCTCTATTAAAGACCTTATTGAATACCGTATTAAAAGAGATTCGCTGATTGACGAGATCGTAAGGGTAGATATGCCCACAAAATTCGGGCATTTCAAACTGGTAGCTTTCCAGGAGAAAAACTCCAGCAACGAACATCTTGCTTTAATTAAAGGAACATGGAAGCCCGACGAACCCGTTATGGTGCGGGTGCATTCCTCCTGTTTTACCGGCGACATTTTAGGCTCCATGCGCTGCGACTGTGGCGAGCAATTGCATAAAGCCATGCAAATAGTGGAGGCCGAAGGAAAGGGTGTGATCTTATACATGAACCAGGAGGGCAGGGGTATTGGCCTGGTGAATAAATTAAAGGCTTACCGCTTGCAGGAAGAAGGTTTAGATACCGTGGAAGCCAACCTTCACCTTGGTTTTCAAACCGACCAAAGGGATTATGGCGTAGGCGCACAAATATTAAGACACCTGGGTGTAAGCAAACTAAGGCTGATCACCAATAATCCCAAAAAACGTGTAGGGTTAATTGGTTACGGCCTGGAAATAGTGGACAATCTGCCGATAAAAGTAGAACCCAATCCGCACAACGAAAAATACCTACAAACAAAGAGAGATAAAATGGGGCACGAAATATTTTAATGTGCTGTTTTGCTAATTCCTTGTAGAGTCTACTTTGATTTGTGGAATGGTATCAGCTACCGGCTTTCGTTTTCCTTTTCCTTTGTCTGAGTCAAATTCTCTTCCGTAAGAAATGCTGGCTCCAAAACGGCGTGTTTGCAAGCCCCGGTTGCAGAAGTGCCACTTAAATAGTCAACATTTTCCCGGTAAAAGAAACTGGCTCTAACTGTGCCCGATTTATTTAGCAGCAATTCGATCGTTACATCCGGAAACAGGCGAACCGTTTGTTGAAAGCTTGATTCTAACGGCACATCAAAAGTGCCAGCCACAGTAAAGTTTACTCTCCCTTCAAAAAAAGATTTTCCTACTGCAATATTTGCGTCAGCCTGGTTTATTTGAAAAAGCCCTGCCTGGCTTTGGCTTATTGGATCTTTATTATAAAGAGAGCCTGTAAAATTGAGTGTCAGTTTGCTTTGCTGCAACACTTTTGAAAGTAATTCGTTCAGCCGCCTGTTTACTTCACCAAAAAGCAAGCCTGACAGGGTGCTGGAAATGGCCTCACCAAATGGATTGCCTATAGTTTGATTTTCATAAGGCGCAAAGCTGTTGAATACAATAAGATAAGTTATTTGCTTGTTCAACTCGTTCGTATTCTTTTCTATTTGTTGAATACCAAAGGCTACAGATTGGTTGCGGTAAATGTCTTTGTCCGGGAACTCAAGTTTGAAATTAAATGTGGGTTGAAAGAGCTCTCCTGTTAGTGTTGCCACCACATTAACATCGGCCCTCAATCTGGAAAACTGGCTTTGAGATGCCTGTGTTCCAACATTCATTAAATTGGATAAAGGCGAAAAGCTTACGTTTTCTGCAGTGTAAGTGGCCACCAGGTTCATATTGGCTTTGTACGGATCGCCACTCCATTCAATGTAATTATTCGCACCCTCCCTCAGCACAAAGGGCTTTTTGAAGAAGGACTGGAAAGTGAACAGGTAATTTCCTTCATCTATATTATAGCGTCCATTAATGGTAAGCGGCTCCGTGGTGCCGGAGTGAATTCTGAGCGTACCCGATCCCCTGCCTTTGATAATATCGCCGGTTAGCTCATCCAATACTACTTCCATATTTACATGTGGATTGGCGGTAAGCGTAATATCATATTTCAAATTGGTGGCAGCGCCGCTTAAAACGGAAGCGTTCATTTCTGTACCATATTTTTTCTCCACCATAAAGGCAGCCTGACCACTTTGCCTTGTATTGGCCGGTGGCAGTGTAATGTAAGAACTGTCGGTTTCGGAAGCCTTTACTTCAATGATCATCTGCATGTCCTTTTGCGGGCCTACCAACACAAAAGTTCCTGAGCCTTTAGCCCTGCCGTAAAACTGCTGGTTGTCTTTGTAAGTGGTGTTCAGCAATTCTATCTGCGGAGACTGTGATTGCACAACAAGGTCGTAATACATGTCCGCGAAAGAATGATGCTTGATGGTTCCTTTTAATACCGCTATATTTCCATCCTTATCCCGCAGCCTGATGTTGTTAAAGTCAATTTCGTTTTTCTTTAATTCAATTTCGGTATCATCAATTTTATAAGATACCTGCGTGAACACCACTTTAAAAGCTGCATCTTTTATTTTGGCTTTGGCTAAGTAATCACGGTTGGCGCCTTCACCCAAAATATCAATATCGCCGGTGAGGTATCCCTGTATGTCGGTAAATAAGGCACCAACGAAACGCTCTAAATATTTCAACTGAAAGTTTCTCGGGTGCAGCGATATTCTGTCCGTAAATGTATTGGCACTGTCTTTAAGATCCATTGCCAGGTCAAAATCAATGTGATGGTCAGGGTCGAGATTATTTCCCTTGCCTGTTAGCATGCCATTTTTGTTATTGTATAAGGCAGCCAGTTCTACCTGCCCAAGCGAATCGTTATCCAATCTCAGTTCATCGGTATGCAGGTTGGCAGTAACATTAAACTTGTTTTGCGGATCTTCCACCACTATATCTCCGTGCAGCAAACCTTCCAGCCGGTTATGTGGCAAAAGAAAGGGAGAAATATCGCCAAGGTTTAAATTTCTCAATGCCACATGCAGATCATTCCAGTTGCCAATAGCAGAAGGCTGTGTGCTGATCTCTACTTGCTGGTTCGACTCTTTCAGTACCAATTGCCCCTGCACCACCGTGTTTCGTCTGAAATTTAATTCGCCTCCCTGGTCAATGCTCCAGCTTTTTCCATTCAGCACAAAAGAAGATGGATTGAACAACACTGTAAGGCCATCACTGAAAGTTTTTATTTGAGCTGAAAGATTAGCCTTGTTAATAGTTTGGTTGGCTTCCGTATTGATCGTAAGGTTCGAAACATCGTTTTGTGCTTCAATGCTGAATGTGGTTTGAGGGAAATTAAACGTTTCGCTCACAATGGCATTATTTACCTGCCCTGTCACTATCAACTTCTCCAAATTGCCGCTGCCGTTCACTTTTATATCGGAAAAATTATACTGCCTGTAAGAAACATAAGGTACATCCGCATCCACTGTCATGGTATTGGCTGTGGTATTTAATGAGCCGGTGATATGGCTGTTGTTAAAACCCGAAAGGCTGGTGTCAATTAAACCGATATAGTCTTCCACAACACCGGTAGTAATATCAAAATTGAAGTTTTGCGCTTTTACATTTCGTGGTGCTTTTATGTAAGACGGATAGTAACGGCTTAAGAACAAGGTGAAGGCCTGTGGCAAACTATTCAGATCGAAGTTGCCGTTAATGGTAGCATTAAATTCATTCGATGTGGCTTTCAAGGTTTTTACACCATCAACATAATTAGAAGAGACAACCAGTGAATCAAAAGCCAGCCTTTTGCCATTGTGCAATAAAGTAGTATTGCTGATACGGGCATTGCCTAACAGGTCGGACAAAGAACTTCCCTGCATATTCAAATCGAAGTCACCACTCAGTTCCACATCATCTTTACTCAGGTGCAAAGCTTTTAAGTTAGCTTTTGCGATACTGGCTTTAGCATCGAACAATGGCGCTTTGCCTGTAAAATCGATCAGGCCTTTTAGACTAAGGTCAATGTTGGGATCTTTAATAACAAAGTCACCATTAAATTTTCTGTTGCTCAATGCTCCCTTTGCCGTTATGTTTTGGTACACATAATCGCCAAAGCCAAAGCGGCGAACCGTACCATCAATATTCATGTCCAGCGTGTTCCAGTTAAAGCCATTGCCTTTAACAGCACCATGAAAATCAACAATACCCAATTGAGGGCTATTTAAAAATTGTCCTAACTGAAAGCCACTTGTAGATAACCTGCCCGAATAAATGGGTTCGCCTTTTTTAGGAAACTGCATATTCAGGTCGGTAGTTAACGATCCTAATGCCGTTTGAATGGTGCCGTAGGTAACAAAGTTG
>JBQCHB010000032.1:0-4391 GCA_051955075.1 Flavisolibacter sp. | reverse complement strand
AAGCCGCCGCAACTGCAACAGCTCGATTTTTATTTTCTTCCCTGGTCAGAAGAAGCGGAAGTAAAAGAGTTGAATAAAATTGACATTGGCATTATGCCTTTGCCCGACAATGAATGGACAAAAGGTAAATGCGGGTTCAAAGCCATTCAATACATGGCGCTGCAAAAGCCTGCTGTTGCCTCTGCCGTTGGTGTGAATAACGAAATTATTGATCAGGGTGTTAATGGTTTTCTATGTACCACAGCATTGGAGTGGGAAAATGCATTGGAACGATTACTGAAAGACGAAAATCTTAGGCTGGAAATGGGGCTTGCGGGAAGAAAGAAAATTGTGGAGCAATATAGTATCAGCTCGCAAGCCGCTGCTTTTATCGCCCTGCTCTCTTAACCTATATTATTTTTCCCAATAGCTTTTGTCCCGGCTTTGCATTTTGATAGTAAATAAGAACCAGCGCAAGCATATAAAAAGGCAGGCAGGGAATTTTGTAACGTGACAAGGCTCCGAAATTGTAGGACGAGATACCCACAGCAAAGGCAAAGATCAGCGAAAAAATAAGGCAGAACTGTATGGTAGGATTGGTGCTGATGCTTTGCCAGCAACGCCTTAAGCCTATGCTAAACATAACTTTCAGCGTAAGGAACAGGAACAAAAAAGCTTCAATAGCGGAAAGAAAAATAATAACTTTTCCCGATTCCCAGATATAAGGCCGGAAGAGGGTCACATTCACCGCTAACGGAAACTTGGTGGCCATGCCGGTAATGCTGGGATCAAAATCGCCAAGATTGTAGGCCGATCCCTCGCTTCTCCCTGAAGAATAAGTGATCCAACGCCGTGTGGATTCGGCCGTTTCTTCCAGGTTGTCCAGGGAGTATCTTCCAAGATATTCATTTCCAAACCGCTGCATAAAGAACACAAAACCTCCCAGTGTTGCAGCAATCACCAAACCTTTGATGAGCAGGCGTGAGCCTAAGCCGGGTATTTTTTGCGTGTAAGTAAAAAGGATCCACATGATCAGGGCCGGCATAAAGCCGATCAAAATATAGATCTTAACCGTGGCGATCAAAACAAAGCTTAGCGCTGCAATAACGATGTTTTTAAAGCTGAAATCCTTTTGGATCAAAAACCTGAAAGAAGCATAGGTAAGCCAGCCCAGGGCAAACATGCAGATCGTATCTTTAAAAATGCCCGAACCCCAGATAAACGTACTGGGTATAAATAATACAGAAACGGCAATAGGGCGGGTTAGCCTGGGATACAGCGAAGCAAAGGTTCGGAACAATGCCCAGATGCCGCTGAAAGAAACATAGGCAAAAAGTACAGCTGCAGGCAAATAAGTGCCCAGTGTAATAAAGCTGGCAACCGCCGACAAGGAACACACCGCGTAGTTGGCCGTGGCGTTATACCACGGTATGCTGGAAGTATAGCTATAATATCCGGGATTATAATAATCCGGAACATGAAATAAAAGGTTGATCCATTTCACCAACGATTCATCGGCAGCGCTGTTAATGATCTTCCCAAACCTGTAATAATTAAAAGTATCACCTCCCCCGTAATAATACTGGTACAGCATGCCAATAAAAATGGCGCCGAAGATCTTTACGGTAAGGCCGGGAATATAATAGTGCCGCCACGGATGCCCCGGGGGATATTTTTTATTTCTTTGCCGGTAAGCAAGTCCATAAACCAAACCCAGAACCATGGGTAAAATTGCGTAATCCAGTAAACTGATATATTGCATGCGCCGCGGCTACGTTGATACGTCAACAATAAAATTTTAAAGAAAAGAAGCAACTCACGATAGGCCCGCAATTTAGCCAATTTGTTAGCATCCGCAGCATACATTTAAGACAACAAACCTGTTTTCAGCTTTCTGCCGGTAAATACGCATTGCCTGTCACACGACTAAAACATCCCCTGTAGGCACTGCAACTACCGCTGCTTCAATACCTTTTCCGGCAACGCTACTTTTTCTTTTTTCGACTGTAGCCGTCATACAGCTTTTATTCTCTTCCGTGTCTTCCATCAATTCATCAGTAGGATTAAATTGTTATATAGCAGCCGCCTTTGTGGTGACAGCCGCTGGAACCAGTATCTACCTTTCCTGTCTACAAAACCAGGCAAATTGACTCACTTTAGTACCTCTTCATCCGTACATCAAAAGGGGATCATGTATGGATGAGGCATAGTTGAGGCAAGGATAATGCGAGTGAATGTATAGGACAATTACGAGGGCCGGTAAAATTGTACGAAAGTGCAGGGTAACAATACGAGGTAAAATGCCTTAGCACCTTACCAAAATTACGTTACCAATGCAATAGCCATAACTCCCTGTTGCGGGATCAAATGTCCTACAACCACTGCACCACAAAGACAGTGGCCATCAGCAAAAGACTTTACCCGCTTGGATTTAAGAAACAACTTCAGCACCTTATTGCACAAAACGCCTATATGTTTAGAAAAAGCAACCGCAATCACACTACGGAGCCTAACCTCCCCCGTTGGGGGTGGCCATCGGTCAGGAGCGAAGCTCGGAAGCGGGCTAGACAACCGCTATCGAAAAGAAAAACTGTAACTATAATGACTGTGCACTGGCAGTTGCATATGCGGAAATCCTGAGCGAGGCCGAAGGGTGTGTCAGACAAAAGTGGAATAAGACAATAAGAATAACGAAGCCACTTACAGCAAAGTCCAAAAACCTTTTTAACTCCAATTCATCTTATAAGACCCTCCTGCTGTCCGGAGGCCACCACTTAAACCCTTAAACCCTTAAACTTTTAAACCGATCTTATCCCTGGTTTCCAACTAACTGCATTGCAGCACCACTTCAACCTTTCCCTCAATCTCACCCTTTTACCCCATCTTTGCCTCCATGCCCCGCATACTCCGCATACTCAACCGCCTGGCTGTTGGCGGTCCTGTACTCAACGCCACCTACCTTTCCAAATTCCTTTCGCCGGAATTTGACACCATACTGGTCGTCGGTGAAAAAGAAGACCATGAAAAAAGTGCAGCCTATTTAACCGATCAGTTAGGCATACAATACGTAACCGTAAAAGGCATGGGCCGCTCCATCAATCCGGCCAGTGATTATTTTGCCTACCGCGAATTGAAAACCCTTATCAAAAGCTTTAAGCCCGACATCGTACATACGCATGCGGCTAAGCCGGGTGCTTTGGGCAGGCTGGCAGCATCGGCTTGTAACGTGCCCGTAGTGCTGCATACGTTTCACGGCCACGTATTCCACTCTTATTTTAATTCGTTAAAGAGCAATGTTTTTATCAATACAGAAAGATTTCTGGCCCGTAAAAGCGATGCTATTGTAGCCATCAGCCACCAGCAGAAAAAAGAGCTTGCCCACCAGTTTAAAATTGCACCCGAAGAAAAGTTTCATGTCATTCCCCTGGGTTTCGATCTTGACAGGTTTCAATTTCAAAAAGAAGAAAAAAGAAAACGCTTCAGAACAGAGTTTGGTCTTGATGATGACACCATTGCTATTGGTATCATTGGGAGGCTGGTGCCTGTAAAAAATCATTATCTATTTTTAAAAGCGGTTAAGCATGTGCTTGAAAACACCGGTAAAAAGGTAAGGGCGTTTATCATAGGTGATGGTGAAACAAGAAATGACCTTGAAAATATTGCAGCAGAATCGGGAATGAAATTTTCAACACAACACGATACGGCGCATCCGCATCCATTGATATTTACTTCGTGGCGCAGCGACGTAGATGTGATCAATGCGGGGTTAGATATTGTTTGCCTCACGTCTTTTAATGAAGGCACGCCGGTAAGCCTTATAGAAGCACAGGCGGCCGACAAACCGATTGTATCTACAAAAGTGGGCGGCATTGCCGACATTGTGCTGGAAGGACAAACTGCTTTACTGGCCGATGTGCACCAAACAGAACAATATTGTGACCACTTATTGCGGCTGGTGCATGACGACGGACTGAGAAAAACACTGGGTGCCAACAGCAGCAGCCATGTGATGCAGCGGTTCAGCTACCAGCGTTTAATGAAGGACATGTCGCAACTTTATTATCAATTGCTCGAAAAGAAAAAGAGATAGATGTTTTTTTTTAAGAAAAAAGAAAATAAGGCCACAGACCTTTCCTGGCTGCGTACCGATATGCACTCGCACCTGGTGCCGGGTATCGACGACGGTTCGCCCGATACAGCCACTTCTTTGGAACTGATCAAGGGTTTTGCTGCCCTGGGTTATAAAAAGATCGTGACCACGCCGCACATCTTTTGGGAACTTTACCCTAATACCGCTGCAATCATTCAATCAGGCATGCAGGAGCTAAACCAGGCTGTAAAGGAAGCTGGTATTGCCGTAGAATTAACCGCCGCTGCTGAATATTATATTGATGAACATTTCAAGGAATTAT
>JBQCHB010000031.1:0-9892 GCA_051955075.1 Flavisolibacter sp. | reverse complement strand
ACAGTAAGCCATGCAAGAGACAACAACATCAAAATGCTGTAGAACAAATGCTTTGCATTCAATGTATTCCTTCCTTTTTTCATTCGCTGCAAATTTATAAGAACTGAAATAGAAAGCAGCTCTTATTTGTTAGAGAAATATTATTTATGTCAAGTAAGAAGTTAAACGAATGCATGTGCATAGGTCATCTGTTTTTTCGTTCATCGCAATAATTCGTTTAATAAAAGAGCTATCATTAAAGAAACATTATATCCTGAATTCTTCTCAACTGCATTTTTAGTTGAACATTCTTTTGTGCAAACGGTTGCTTATATGAAAATGAAAATCACAAGTGTATTATTTTTACAGGTATTATGGCATACCCTTATCAAATCACATCATTAGAGGAATACAGGAAGGCCTATCAAAAAAGTATAGAGCAGCCTGAAACATTTTGGAGCGAAGTAGCTGAAAATTTTTTCTGGCGAAAGAAATGGGATAAAACACTTGAATGGAATTTTAAGGAGCCTGATGTAAAATGGTATCAGGGTGGTAAGCTCAACATTACAGAAAACTGTATTGACCGCCATTTAAAAGAAATGGGCGACAAGCCCGCCATTATTTGGGAGTCCAACAATCCCGAAGACAGGGTAAGAATTGTTACCTACAATCGCTTGCATAAACGTGTTTGCCAGTTTGCGCAAGTGCTGAAAAACAATGGCGTGAAAAAAGGTGATCGTGTTTGCATTTATATGGGCATGGTACCCGAGCTGGCTTATGCTGTGCTAGGCTGCGCAAGAATAGGTGCCATTCATAGTGTGATCTTTGGTGGTTTTTCTGCCCAAAGCATTGCCGACAGGCTTGAAGATGCCGGTGCAGAATATATTGTAACCTGTGATGGCGCTTACCGTGGTGAAAAAGTAATTCCGCTGAAAGATGTGATTGATGATGCATTGATCGGCAATAAAACTGTAAAACGTGTGATTGTTTATACAAGAACAAGAACACCGGTTTCCATGATCAAGGGAAGAGATGTATGGTGGGAAGATGAAATGGAACATGCAGAAACACAGGTTGAAAAAAACAATGTTGTTTCTTGCCCTGCAGAAGAAATGGATGCTGAAGATCCGTTGTTCATTTTATACACGTCGGGTTCCACCGGCAAGCCCAAAGGTGTGGTGCATACCACTGGTGGATACATGGTGTTTACAGCATATAGTTTTGTAAACGTTTTTCAATACCAACCCGGACAAGTTCATTTTTGTACCGCAGATATCGGCTGGATAACCGGGCACAGTTATATTGTTTACGGGCCGCTGGCAGCAGGTGCTACTTCGTTAATGTTTGAAGGTATTCCTACCTGGCCCGATGCCGGACGCTTTTGGGAAATAGTTGATAAGCACAAGGTGAATATTTTATACACGGCACCCACAGCTATTCGATCTTTAATGGGTTTTGGATTAAAACCCTTCGAAGGCCGCGACCTGTCTTCATTGAAAGTATTGGGCACCGTAGGCGAACCTATTAACGAAGAAGCATGGCATTGGTATGACGAGCATGTTGGAAAGGGCAAATGTCCCATTGTAGATACATGGTGGCAAACAGAAACTGGAGGGATTATGATCTCCAACCTGGCTGGCGTTACACCGTCTAAACCTACCTACGCAACCTTGCCTTTGCCTGGTGTGTATCCTGTTTTGGTAGATGAAAACGGCGCAGAAGTAACCGGCAATCCGGCGTCTGGCAATTTATGTATGAAAGCGCCGTGGCCTTCTATCATTCGCACCACTTATGGTGATCACGAAAGATGCAGGCAGGCCTATTTTTCTACGTATGAAAATTTATACTTCACCGGCGATGGCGCCTTGCGTGATGAAGAAGGCAACTATAGAATTACCGGAAGAGTAGATGATGTATTGAACGTAAGCGGCCACCGCATTGGCACTGCAGAAGTAGAGAACGCTATTAACATGCACAGCGGCGTAGTTGAAAGTGCTGTTGTGGGCTATCCGCACGATATTAAAGGACAAGGAATTTATGCCTATGTAATATTCCAGGGAAGACAGCAAGATGAAAACCTTACACGGAAAGATATTTTGCAAACAGTGTCAAGAATTATTGGCCCAATTGCCAAGCCCGATAAAGTGCAGTTTGTAACCGGCCTGCCTAAGACAAGAAGCGGGAAAATTATGCGCCGTATTTTAAGAAAAATTGCAGAAGGCGAAACGCAAAACTTTGGCGATATAACCACTTTGCTTGATCCTTCCGTAGTGGAAGCAATTGCAAAAGGCAAAATCTAGGTACGCAATTTTGAGCTATAGCTTTTCAATGTTATTCTTCACGCAAAGGCATAAAACAATGGTTTTTCTGTCAGTGCTTTTGCGTGAAACTTTTTAGTTGTTAGGCATTGTGTTATTGTAGCTAATAAAAAAAACTTTGTAGTAACTCAACAACGTTTAATAAAAGCTTTCTACTATTATTTTCTTATTGTAACTGGTGTGCCAATAGGAATATAATTGTAAAGGTCTTCTACATCACCGTTCTTTAAAGAAATGCAGCCATCTGTCCAGTTTTTATAACGATCTATTACAAAGTCTTCGTGGGGCCATACGCCATGAATGCCAATACCGGCGCCAGGACGGGCAGAAGAAGGAATTTCGCCACGTCTCTTTCTTTCGTTGAACTTCGCAAGGCTTTCCGCTGTTGGATAATCTAAACCCATGTAGCGATCCCATTTGTCATGCACTCTTTTATTTACAATTCTAAAACTTCCTTCAGGCGTGTTTTTATCGCCTTCCATTTTTTTATCTGATAAAGAGGCGTTACCAAACACTACCGGGTAAGTGGCGTACCAGCCCTTGGCATCATACACATACAGCTCGTAGCTCGATTTATCAATAATAATAGACACAGGAGCTACAGGCATAGAAGAAGAGGTGCGTTTGGATGTGGTGGCTTTAATGGCCGGAAGTACAAATGTTTTTTTTGTAGAATAATTTTCGGTTAACAGGCTGCTTCCTACAATCAGACACGAAAGAAATATGGCGGTTTTCATACTCGACAGGTTTAGCGGTTGTCAAAAGACTAACGAAGAGAAATTTATTTTTATTTTCCTCTGTGAAAATCTTTTAACGAGCCTTTGCAAATTAAAAAAATCCCCTTGTCTGTACAAAGGGATTTTGCAAGCAAAATTTGTAAGTAAGTTTACCAGCTATTCAAACGGATACCTACGTTGTAGGGTGTTTGGTCCAAACCTTTTTCCCACATGCTTTTCAGTGCATAAGAACCATAAAGTTTTACAGGGCCAAGATTCAGTTCGCCGATGTAAGAAAGCTTCCAGCTACGCAGGTCAAAATCGTCGTGCAATTTGTGTTTGCCATCTTCACCTTTAATTTTTTGGCGGGAAGAATACAAATAACCGGCACTCATACCTGCACTCAGTCCAAAACCTTTTCTTTTGTTAGGAGTGAAATTAAAGTTCACCATCATGGGCACTGTAATATAATCGGCTGCCAGTTTATTTTTGCTAATGCCGGTATAATCGTTAGTGATCAAAGTCGGGTTTTTATGGAAATGAATGCGCTCATCATCAAAGCGGTAATTATTCAGTTCTAATCCCAAACCATATTTTAAGTTCACTACATGCTTCACAACGTTCAACCGCTGCATGAAAAACCAAATGTTTACGTTCACTGATTTTATATTGCGCAGCTTCATTTGATTTTTGTCGGTGAAACCTGGTGCAAATGCCTGGGCTGCTGCTGAACCATAATTGGTTTTATCGTTGTAATTGGCAAAGCCCAGGTCAACGATGCCCCAATTAGTGCTCACGTTTGAGTTGTTTCTTCTTCCGCGGCGGTTTGATATAATGACTTCTTTGTCTTCTTTACCATCTTTCCCTGGCTTTTTAATAATGATCATGCCGCCTATTTTGATGGTGTCGGCCCTTTCGGTTGCTGTGGTGTCTGTTTGGGCGAAAGAAGCCATAGTAATGCCTGATGCAATAACTGCAAGTAATAATTTTTTCATACTTAGTGAATTGAAAAATGTGATTATTTAAGTTTTACGGCAACAGCGCCAATCAACAGTTCATCATCGCCATCGGTGGCATCAATCCCTGTTTTTCTTTCGATCATCCTGGTGGCTTTGCGCAAAAAGCTTTTGAATGATCCTTTCTTTTCGCTGTTGTCGGCTACACTTATTGGTGTAGGTTCGTTTATAGTGTTACGTTGGTCAAGCGCAGAAGTTACACGTGATTTGTTAATGATTTGTTCAGATGGATCGAATGATGCTGTTGTTGCTTCCATGGTTGTATTCATCGCAATGGCATTGGTAGCATCCACCAAAGTATGTTCCTGTTCTATATTGTTTGGCAGCTCAATCCGGGCAATATCATTTACCTGTGTTGTTGTGTGATTTACATTCTTGCTTTGCTCCTGCACATTTGTTGTAGCCTCGCCCGCCTGTTTTGTAGCAGTAGTTGCACTGGCAACAGCTATTTGCGGAGACGGTTGTTTTACAACAGCAGAATTTTGTTGAATTGGGTTTGCAACAGGCTGTGCTGGTGTTTTTGTTTCAGCAAAGGATACCGGTGCAACAGGAGTAGAACCGCTATTGGTAAAATATAAAATGCCCGTGGCCGCTATAACAATTATGGCAGCGGCAACACGCATCCATGGTTTAAAAGCAATGACTCTTTCTGTTCTATGGTATAATTCTTCTTTATTGGGATAGGCAACCACTTCAGATGCATCCAGCTTTGTTTGAAAAATTTGCTGGTATTGCAGCTGATAAGTTTTGTTGCTAGTTAATTCCAGTTCAACAATTTTTTTCTTTTCAGAAGGTAATTCGTTATCAATGTATAAAAGTAAATCTTCGTCAATTACATTAACCTTCATGCTACCGGACAGTAAAGCTTCTTTGTCAAAAGAAAACGCCTCTGCCGGCAGTTTGGTGCTCATTAATATTTCCAACTCCGCTTGCAGATCGGGATTTGCCAACAGAAAAGTATCTACCATTTTTCTTTGGGCATCGCTAAGTTCATTGTCCATATAAAGAACAAAATACTCCTCGTAATTGCCAAGGTTGATGGTATTGTTGATATCGTTTGCGTTAAATGACATTTTCAACTTTTACAAGGTATTCTTTTAATTGCAGGCGGGCACGGTGCAAATACACTTTTACCTGGCTTTCGCTCAGGTTCATGATCTTCCCAATCTCTTCATAGCTATAACCTTCATAATCTTTCAGCATCACTAATGATTTTTGCGTTTCGCTTAACCGGGCAAGTGCTTCGTTTAAAATGGCTCTTGCGTTATTCATTTCTTTGTGATGCACTCTTGTTTCTTCCTTGAACTCATCTTTCAAATGCACTCTTTTCACCTTGCGCAAATGATCAATCATTTGATTATAAGCTACAGTAAAAAGATATGATTTGCTTTTAGCGCCGTCCACATCTTCGCGGTTGCGCCACAACTTTTCAAAAGCCGTTTGCACCACGTCGCGGGCATCTTCTTCGTGCCGCAGGTTTTTTACGATAAACCTGTACACGTTATCCGCGTATTGGGTTACACAGTCGTTATATTCTTTTTCGGTCATAAACAGTACAAAACAGCTTGATGCTACAGTAATACGCTGCAGTAAATTAAATGTTACAGCAAAGGAAGAAAATTTTTTTATTGAAAATGAACCGCTGATACAAATTGGCGGGAAAGCACGTCCCAAAGCATTTCACTGTTCTCGGGTTCGGCTTTGCTGCAGCATTCCGTGGCCTCAGAATAAACGCTGCGGGTTTTTGTATAAGCCACGAAAGAAAAAGCAGAAATGAGAAGCGTTATAAGGATGGCAAGAAGAAAGATCCTGCTTTTGAATGCTTTTTTCATGGCGTTGGTTTAATGGTTTGACGAAGGTAGAAGGCGTGATGTTACAGGAATGATAAACTTTTTATTGTTTACCTTCTTTCACAGCGATGGTTTTTATGGCTATAAACCCGGCAAAGATTCCATTTTGATCAGAATGCGTTCAATCGTTTGCACAGCAGTATGGGCAAAAATACAGGCGGCTCGTTCCTTAATCCGGGTAATCTGCGGTTATATTTGCTGCTCTAAACCACTTGTATGAACGACAAATTTGTTGAACGCATTCGTAAAGAAGTTGAAGAGATTAAAGCTTCAGGTTTATATAAAACAGAAAGGGTGATCGCTTCTCCGCAGGGAGCGGAGATCACCGTAAATGGCAAAAAAGTATTGAACTTTTGCGCTAATAACTATTTGGGATTGTCCTCGCATCCTAAAACTTTAGAGGCCGCCCATCATTATTTAGACACCCGGGGTTATGGCATGAGCAGTGTACGTTTTATTTGCGGCACGCAGGATATTCATAAAGAGCTGGAGCAAAAGCTGGCTACCTTTTTGGGAACGGAAGACACTATTTTATATGTTGCGGCTTTTGATGCCAATGGCGGTGTGTTCGAGCCTTTGTTTAATGAGCAGGATGCTATCATTTCCGATACCCTGAACCATGCTTCTATTATTGATGGTGTTCGTTTGTGTAAGGCACAGCGTTACCGCTATGAGCATAACAATATGGATGACCTGGAAGCCAAGCTGAAAGAATCTGCTCATTTGCGCAGCCGCATTATTGTTACCGATGGCGTATTCAGCATGGATGGTACCATTGCACAATTAGAGGTTATTTGCGACCTGGCCGATAAATATGATGCTATTGTAATGGTGGATGAGAGCCATGCTACCGGCTTTATGGGCAAACATGGCCGGGGCACGCATGAATACAAAGGCGTGATGGGAAGAATTGACATCATTACCGGAACGCTGGGCAAAGCTTTGGGTGGCGCATCGGGTGGATTTACCAGTGGCCGGAAAGAAATTATTGATATACTTCGCCAGCGCAGTCGCCCTTATTTGTTTTCAAATACTTTGGCCCCTGCCATTACAGGCGCCAGTATAGCCGTGTTGGATATGCTGAGTGAAACAACGGAATTAAGAGACAAACTGGAAAACAATACAAAATATTTCCGCGGTAAAATGACGGAAGCGGGTTTCGATATTAAGCCCGGCGAGCACCCCATTGTTCCCATTATGTTGTACGATTCGGTGCTGGCTGCAAAATTTGCAGACGCTCTATTAAATGAAGGGATTTATGTAATTGGATTTTTCTTTCCCGTGGTACCAAAAGGGCAGGCAAGGATAAGAGTGCAGATCAGCGCTGCTCACGAACAACAGCATTTAGATACGGCCATCAATGCTTTTACCAAAATTGGAAAAGAACTGGGCGTGATCAAATAAAATTTTACGCAAAGGTGCAAAGTGGTGACAAAGATATCTTATTGAGCTTTGTGCCGTAGCGCCTTTGCGTAAAACTGTTTTAAGAAGCTTTCGTTCCTAATTTCTCTGCAGCCTCTCTCACTTGCTCCGGCTCAAAATTTCTTGCAGAAACCACCACCAGAATGCGGTTGTTAGCCATATAGGTAAGTGTCGTGATCTTGTTTTGTTTCTCGTGGTGCTCTGCCGCCTTGCCGCCCATGAAGTCTATAGTTTTGGTATAATCTTCTTCACCTCCCTGGTTGTTCTTCAATTTGTTCAGGTAAATGTTTTTATACAAATCGGCTCCGGCACTGCCTGCGCAATCGTAAACGGTTACCCGCATGTTGGTCTTGCTGTTCTTATCATAATCTGCATGGGCTATTGCATAACCCATATTGCTGCTCATGGTAAGGTTGTTGCGTTTAATGCCGTTCAGTTGGCTGGGCAGCCAGGCCGAAAGTTCATCCAGGCCAACCGGTGAAAGTGCTTTTAATGTGGCAATTTTTTCGGCGGTTGGGTCTGCCGGCGTAGCGGCGCTTTTTACTTTGGCCTCGTTGGCCGTTTCGCTTTTTTGAACGGTTTTATCACCGCTGTTACAGGCGGCAAACAAGGAAGAAGATAAGACGATGAGTAAAAATTTTTTCATACTTACTATTTTTTAATGGTGAGATACCAAATACGGCTACTGTAATTTACTTTTAATAAACCGCAAAAACAATAAAAGCTGCGGGCTTGCGTTTTTTTCAAGGACACTCCGTTTTTATCCCATTTTCTTTTGAATAACCTATAACTTTTACAAGTAAAAACACGTACGTAATGAAACGAGCTTTTCTTCTTTTTTCAACCTTACTAATATTACTGGCGGGCATTTCTTCCTGCGCATCTACAAAAAGAGATTGCCAGGGAAATAAGCATACACGCTTGAAAAATGGGATCTATCTTTAAAATTCTTGCACATCAGCAATCCCGGTTCGTTTGCAGCTAAATCCTCACGATCTGCGGTTACCTTTGCCAAAATTTTAAAACAGCATGAGAATTTTAGCAAGCTGCCTGATTGTTTTTTTTATCGCGGGCTGTTCCACCAATAACGTTGACGTTGATAACTCCCTTAGCAAATATTTCAAAGAGAATAAAGCAGAAGGATGCTTTGCGCTTTTAAATAACAATACCAAAAGATTTACAGTTTATAACTTAGAACGCTATCGCGACAGTGCTTACCTGCCTGCTTCTACTTTTAAAATTGTGAACTCGTTAATTGGTTTGCAAACCGGAATTATTACCAACGATAGCATGATCATTAAATGGGATGGTGTAATGCGGCAGTTTCCGGCATGGAATAAAGACCTGAGCATGTACGAAGCTTTCAGGGTTTCGGCTGTGCCTTATTACCAGGAAGTTGCCCGCCGCATTGGAAAAGATACCATGCAGCTATGGCTGGATTCTTTGTCATACGGAACAAAAAAAATCACCACGAATATTGATACTTTCTGGTTAGACCATTCGCTAAAAATTACTCCTGACGAGCAATTAGGTCTTGTGAAGCGGCTTTATTTTGATCAGCTTCCTTTTCACAAGCGCAATCAGCAAATTGTAAAAACTGCTATGTTGATGGAAGATAAGCCAGAGTATAAATTAAGCTATAAAACGGGCTGGGGATTTTGGGACAGTACACACAAAAAAAATATAGGCTGGATTGTAGGTTGGATTGAAGAAAATAAGCATCCTTATTTTTTTGTTTTAAACCTTGAATCGGCAGACAAGAATTTTGATATACCAACAATTAGGATGAAAATTTTGAAGGATATTTTGATGCAGCTTGGGTTTATGAAGGGAAACAAGTGAGAAGTTGAGCTGCGAGCTACAAGCTGTGAGCCACGAGTTCCAAGACCGGTTGTTCTATTTCACTTTAAGAATCCGATATGTTACAAAGAAGTAATAATACGTAAGAATGATTCTACAATAAGTCTCGCAGCTCACAGCTAATCACTCAAAGCCGTATTTTAGCACATTCTTTGCCTTAAACCGAAAAACCGAATTATTGAACTTTCAATATCAATATCCGCAGGCCTTTTATCTTCTGGCACTGATTCTTTTTTTCCTGCTGTTGTTTGTTTTGTACCGGTTATGGAAAAAAAGAACCATCAAAAAGATGGGGAGTGCAGGGCTGATCAAAAAGTTGTACGAAAACCATTCTTCCGCAAAAACGATTCTCAAATTCCTTTTGATTGCTATTGCCTTTGCCGCAGGATGTGTAGCAGTAGCTAATCCACGCAAGCCCGATGCTTCTTCGGCTGAAGCCCGCAAGGGTATTGACCTTGTAATTGCGCTGGATGTAAGCAACAGCATGCTGGCTACCGATATTGCACCATCGCGGCTGGCAAGGGCCAAACAATTTATTTCACGACTCATTGACAATTTAAAAGATGACAGGATCGGCCTTGTTGAATTTGCCGGTAACGCTTATTTGCAAATGCCGCTAACCTTCGACCAGTCGGCGGCGAAGCTATATACTTCTTCGGCAAATCCCGGCGCCATCAGTGCCCAGGGCACCAGCATTGGCGATGCACTTCAAAAGGCAGATATTGCTTTTG
>JBQCHB010000030.1:0-4204 GCA_051955075.1 Flavisolibacter sp. | reverse complement strand
GTCTATTTTCCATTGGGGTATGAATTCGATAAAAAAATTAAAAAGGTCCAAACCAGGCGGTTCAACATCATCTGCCACAAATAAACCCGCTGCGGAGCAAACACCAAAAAAACGCGACGCGGTGATGTTGTCTATCGTATTCTCTCTTTGAAAATGTAGTGTACATAATTCGGTACAGACAATCAAAACTCTGGCATATTTGTCGGCTTTGCAAATAACATCAGCCATCTTCAACGCATGAATGGCGGCATAACAACCCATAAAATTAACAGATGTTCTAAAAATATTCTTTTCCAAATCCATCAATTCCATCACTTGCAGATCTAAGCCCGGTGCACTCATGCCGGTACAACTTACCGTAATTAAATGTGTAATGTTTTTGGGATGATGTGCATGATTCAAACAATCTCTTATAGCATCTACCGATAGCAAAGGCGCATGTTTGTTGTACATGGCCATACGTTGTTCCAGTGTTGGAAAAGGCTCGAGGTTTTCTGTCTGCGGATAAAATTTCCAATCCTGAATTTCCCGGCTATAATCAGCAATTACAGAATACCGTTGTTGTATACCGCTTTGGTAATACAGGAAACGCATTTTCCTTTTATCGGCTTCTGTAACTGCATATACCTGTTGCATAAATTCCAGAATATCCATCTGCTGATGACAATATGCCGGAACTGCTGTGCCTATCGAAACAATTTTGCTCAATGATTCAGTGCAATAAGAGTTATAAAATAAGTCGATATACAAATAGTGGCAAGCGCATTCATCCGTAAGCTATTTTTAAAATTAGCCTCCTTTTCATCCTTCCAAACCTTCATCATCCAAAACAGAAAAAACAATACCACCGGAAACATCATGATCAGAAATAAATACCAATATTTTAAATGCCTACCTTGTTGAAAACGCATGAATAGTAAAAAGGTTGCTGATAAAAACAAAACCATGCTCAGAACAAACGTTCCTTTTTTGCCTAGAAGCAAGCTGATAGTCGTTACACCATCTTTCCTATCTTCTTCGTGCTGATAAATTTGCGTTAATGGATATAATGCACCAATTAATAAACTTGAAACAATGCAAGGCAGCAGCGGCACTTGCAAAGTTTGCAGCCAATGCATGGCATGGTAGGTAATGAAAAAAACCCATGCTCCCTGGAAGATGAAAACTGTTAGAAAGCCAATGACAGGATATTTCTTCAAACGAATGCCTCTATAACTATAAGCTCTCGAAGCCAGAATGTAGAGCAAAATACCCAGCGTAAAAATGAAAGAAACAAACAGTGACAATAAAATGGCTGCAACATCCATCACTACAGAAGTATAAAACAATTGTCGTGTAGGTTGCAAAGGGTTTGACAAGCCTCCAATAGGTGTTTCGTCTTTATCCATGTAAGAATTATATCCGTTGCTGGATGGATAAACCAATAAGTGCAAAATAAAAAACACCAGGACAGCTTTTGTCCAATTAATTACAGGCACCTGGCTTAATGCGAAAAGAAAAACAGGCAATAGAAAAAATGAAAAATGAAAGCGCAGCAGTTGTATGGTAGAACGGTGAAGCACAAGGGAAGATAAGAAAGAACTAAGATTTACAGGATTAAATTGATTGACAGGAAAAGCTCCCGTCAAGATAAGTGAAGCTTCTCTCATTATAGCAAAACTTCAAAATCCTCATGAATCCTTTCGATCGTGAGAATCGTAGTTCTTTACCTGCGCCCCTTACCCACTAGCCAAAGTATCAATCCAATGATTAGGACAACTATAATAATTCCTACCCAAACGCCTGCTTTAAAAATGCCACCTATTACTTCGCAGGAGCTTATTGTCATTGCCAGCGTCATCATACTCAGCCATAAAAATGAATTCTGTTTCATGAGATCGTCTTTTCACAGAACATTGCAAATGCTTTGCCGGGTTAGAGAGCTACGCAAACAGAAACATCACTATTAAATCTGAAACATTACAACTTTCTACTATCTTCATCTTATAACCGTGCTGCTTATGCTGGTAAAAACTTTTGGAAGCGCTGTTTACGGAGTAGAAGCCATCACTATTACGATTGAGGTGAATTGGATGGAAACTAACGTGGGTTACATGTTGGTTGGCTTACCGGATAATGCTATTAAAGAAAGTTTTCAACGCATAGAAAGCACTATTAAATCTATTGGCCATTCTATTCCGCGTACAAGGATTATAGTAAACCTGGCCCCAGCCGATATCAAAAAAAGCGGAACGGCATTCGATCTTCCTATTGCCATGGGCATCTTAGCCGCTTCTGAAAAAATAGAAGAGCCCGAAGCCCTGGAAAAATACATCATCATGGGCGAGCTGAGTTTGGATGGTGAAATTCGTCCCATCAAAGGTGCATTGCCCATTGCCATACAGGCAAGAAAAGAAAAGTTCAAGGGATTGATTGTACCCACAGCTAATGCTAAAGAAGCCGGCATGGTAAACAATCTTGATGTTTACGGCGTAAATCATATAAAAGAAGTGATTGATTTTTTTAAAAGCGGTGAAAAAAGCTTACAACCAACTATTATCAATACACGGGAAGAGTTTTTTCATTCACAATATGACTTTGAAATTGACTTTGCCGATGTAAAAGGTCAGGAAAATATTAAAAGAGCTTTGGAAATTGCAGCCGCCGGTGGGCATAATGCTATTTTGATTGGTCCGCCTGGTGCTGGCAAAACCATGCTGGCAAAACGATTGCCCACCATTTTGCCGCCATTAAGTTTGCACGAAGCATTGGAGACAACCAAGATCCATTCTGTTGCAGGCAAGTTGCCCGAGAATTCAACTTTGGTTTCTAAAAGACCTTTCCGTTCGCCGCATCATACAATATCAGATGTGGCGCTGGTGGGCGGTGGTGGCGTGCCGCAGCCTGGCGAAATTTCCTTAGCACATAACGGCGTTTTGTTTTTAGACGAACTGCCGGAATTTAAAAGAACGGTGTTGGAAGTAATGCGCCAACCCATGGAAGAAAGAAGAGTAACGATTTCGAGAGCAAAGGTAGCAGTTGATTTTCCGGCCAGCTTTATGTTGATCGCTTCCATGAACCCCTGCCCTTGCGGCTATTACAATCATCCGGAAAGAGAATGCACCTGCCCGCCGGGAACTGTACAGAAATACCTCAATAAAATTTCAGGTCCATTGTTGGACAGGATTGATTTGCATGTAGAAGTAACACCGGTTGCTTTCAGCGAATTATCGGCCATGAAGCCACAGGAAAATTCTGCATCGATTCGCGAACGGGTAATGAAAGCAAGAGAAATGCAGGCAGAGAGATATAAAATGAATAACGGCATTTATTGCAATGCACAAATGAGCAGTAAAATACTGAAAGAGATTTGTGTCATTAATACCGCAGGGCAAAATTTATTGAAGGTGGCCATGGAGAAATTAAACCTTTCAGCCAGGGCTTACGATCGCATTTTGAAGGTATCAAGAACCGTTGCCGACCTGGCGCAAAGCAATGATATTAAGGTTGAACATTTGGCCGAAGCCATTCAATACCGGAGTTTGGATAGAGAAGGCTGGGCCGGGTAGCAATAAATATTGAACAGGGAACAAGCAATGTTGAATGATGATTCACCAAACTATCACCGGCATAATTTTCCAGACAAATATGCAACGAGCAATGTTCAATTTTCAACTGTCAATTGAAAACAGCTCCATCTTGTAAGTGAACTTCATTTTAAAATTGAGAATTGAGTATTGAATATTGAGCATTTATGACAATATAAAAGTCAACGTGCTGCTGTTCAATCTCTTCTTAACTTTATCTGTTATGGCAAATGTTTTGGTTTTTGAAGCATCGCAAACAGTAGATAAGGTAAACGCATGCCGTTATGCCTTATTAAAATATCTTGAAGTTTAT
This sequence comes from Flavisolibacter sp., assembly GCA_051955075.1. GTDB lineage: Bacteria > Bacteroidota > Bacteroidia > Chitinophagales > Chitinophagaceae > Flavisolibacter. The sequence continues at coordinate 325 of JBQCHB010000030.1, read as the reverse complement.
AATCTAAAGCCGCCATCAAATATTGCCACATATGTTTACACAGACCAGCCGGCCTTATTCGAGTCTTTTATTCCTTTCTTTCAACAATTTGCCATAAAAGAGACCTCTCAAGCGCAAATAAAAGAATGGCAGGGAGAAACAGGATTCCTTTCACGAGTGAAAATGGAAATCATTGCAGAAGTTTTTAAACACGTAGAAGGCAACCTGATTTTTTTGGATAGTAATACTTATATCAAAACACCACTGGAAAAGTTGTTTGAAAAAATAGAAAGCGGTTCTTTTCTTCTGCACTCTTTTATCGGCAGTATAGACAATGCTTCGAATG
>JBQCHB010000029.1:0-9624 GCA_051955075.1 Flavisolibacter sp. | reverse complement strand
TTGTTCTATTTCCAAAGTCGCCAATTGCCTTACATCACCTTCCATGTGTTATTTTTTGCTACAAAAAGGCAAATACAATACCAATACGAACACGGCTTTAAAATTCAAATGGGGAATTGGTAAATGCTTTATCAGATCTGTGAAAGCATTTTATCAGGCAAAAACCTTTTTCCAAATTTTATTGATCCCTTAAAAATGCTTATTCTTGCCGAAGAAAAAAAAGTCCACTGTGAAAACAGCGGACGCTAACGATTGCTTGCTATAAATAGAGAAAATTAAGTCTGTTTGGATTGTACAAGATTTTCTTTTTGACTTCTAACGATTGCTTGCTTTAACAATTGCCAGCCATATAAAAATCTTTCTGATGCTAAAATAGGGCATGATTCTTTTTTGCAACTGTCTAAGTTTTGTAAATTTTATGATGTCAAACAGGATCTTAAGCAGCTAAAACCCTTTACAGATCAACGTTTCAAGGATTTTTTGTTCCTATGTCCAACAAACCTGCCGATATTGTATTTCAGCTCATACGGTCTTTGGAAAAGGCCGAAAAACGGCATTTCAAGTTGTACATCAAGCGGAGTTCTTCTAACGAAAACCTGAAGATCGTCCAGCTATTTGATGCATTGGACAAGCTGAACGAGTATGATGAAAAAGCTCTGTTGAAAAAACTGCCGGCCATTCAAAAAGCCCAGCTTTCCAATTTAAAAGCGCATCTATATAAGCAAATCCTTGCCAGCCTGCGCCTGCTTAAAAGCGCCGACAGTATAGACCTGCAACTGAATGAGCAGTTTGACTATGCACACATCCTTTATAAAAAAGGATTGTTCCTGCAAAGCCTGCGCATTTTGGAAAGGGTAAAAGAAATTGCCAAAAACCACCAGAAGTTTCATTTTTTAACCCAGGTTATTGCGCTGGAAAAAAGAATTGAAGCCCTGCATATTACACGAAGCATGCAGGACAGGGCGGAAAAGCTTTCGGAAGAAGCTATGGAAGTAAGCCAGCATATCAACATGGTGGCAAGGCTTTCTAATCTTGCATTGAAACTCTATAGCTGGTACATCAAGCATGGCCATACCCGGACCGAAGAAGATGAAAAAGCCATTAAAATATTTGTAAAAGAAAATTTGCCTGCCGATGCCTTGCAGCAAACCGGCTTTTACGAAAAACTTTATCTCTACCAAAGCTTTAGCTGGCAGGCTTTTATTCTGCAGGATTTTCTGATGTATTATCGCTATTCGCAAAAATGGGTTGATATTTTTCATGAACACCCCTTAATGAAACGGGTAGAAACGGGGCATTATATTAAAGGTTTGCATACGTTACTCAATGCGCATTTTGATTTACGCAACCACGAAAAGCTGGCAGGCACTTTAAAACAGTTTGAAGCTTTTGCACAAACTGAAAGAGTGCAGGAAAACGATAACTTTCGCATCCAGTCATTTCTTTACATTGCCCAGGCAAAAATTAACCGGCATTTTTTAACCGGCACCTTTCAAAAAGGGTTAGCGCTGGTTCCCGGCATTGAAGAAAAGCTTTCTGAATACGGTTTATTTATTGACCGCCACAGGGTGTTGGTGTTGAACTATAAAATAGCCTGCCTGTATTTTGGCAGCGGCGATTATAATACCTGCATTGATTATTTGCAACGCATTATTAACGACCCCATAGACCTGCGCCACGACCTGCAATGTTATACCCGCCTTTTACATTTACTGGCACATTACGAGTTGGGCAATCATGAATTGCTTGAATATCTTACAAGATCGGTTTACCGCTTTATGGCAAAAATGGAAAACCTTACTGCCATAGAAGAAGAGATCCTGAAATTTTTACGCCGTTCTTTCCACATTCCCCGGCATGCAGTAAAAGCCGAACTGGAAAGTTTTTTACAAAAGATCAAACAATTCGAGAACAGGCGTCTGCAGGCAAGGGTGTTCGTTTACCTTGATATTGTGTCGTGGGTGGAGCATAAAGTTTATAACAAACCTTTGGGTGAAATCATGAGAGAAAAATATGCAAGAAAATCAAGGCAAATAAAACAGGGTGCCGATTGATTAAATTGGTTTCTTTGCTGATCCTATGTCTTTATTTATTACATCTATAGCTTCTGGCAGCAACGGTAATTGTTATTATGTGGGCAACGAAAAAGAGGCCGTTTTGGTAGATGCAGGCATCTCATGCAGGGAAATAGAAAGCCGTATGAGACGACTCGGCCTTTCACTGCAAAAAATAAAAGCCGTATTTATTTCCCACGAACATTCGGATCATATACGCGGTGTTCCGGTATTCGTTAAAAAACATCAAATCCCCACCTATATAACGTCGACAACACTTCAGTACAGCAATCTTCATCTTGACAAACATTTGGTGAGGACTTTCAATGCCAATGAAGCTATTTGCATCGGTGGCCTTGTTATTACAGCTTTTTCGAAATTTCATGATGCCGCCGATCCTTACAGTTTTGTAATTGCTTATAAAGAAATAAAAGTTGGCGTTTTTACAGATATTGGCCTGCCTTGTCAAAATGTGATTCGGCATTTTAGTAACTGCCATGCTGCTTTTTTAGAAGCCAATTACGATGATGAAATGCTAAGCAAAGGCAATTATCCTTACCATTTAAAGAAACGCATCAGCGGCGAAAAAGGCCACCTGTCGAACAAGCAGGCACTGGAGCTGTTCAAAAAACACCGGCCTTCGTTTATGTCACATCTCGTTTTATCTCATCTTTCAAAAAATAATAACTGCCCAAAGTTGGTGCAGCAATTGTTCGATGAGCAGGCCAATGGTGTTAAGATGATTGTTGCATCGAGGTTTGAAGAAACAGCTGTTTACCAAATACAATATCCAGGCGCCGAAAAAACAAACCTGCATTACACCGCTGTTAAAGATGCGCAATTAGAGCTTTCTTTTTCCTGATGAAGTTTTGAAATCCGGTTAGCAAGAAAAAGTTTCACGCAAAAGAGGCAAAGGCACAGCGAAGAAAGCTGTCCTAACTTTTTTGAACCGTTGCCAGTTCCATCCAAATTGCTTCCAAATGTGACCATCCAACTCCAGAAACTTCTTAGCCAATTTGCGTAAAGAAAGTCCTTTGGTTTTTCGAAACCTTACTCCAGGTTCACAAAACCTTGTTGCTACTATATTTTTATTGATTTTGATTTTTAGAATAATTGAACATCCAGTGGATGCCGAATTTATCTGTAAGCGATCCAAAAGTATCACCCCAAAACTGCACACCAAGCGGACAGGTAATGGTACCGCCAGCAGCAAGATTGTTGAAAAAAGTATTGATCTCTTCTTCGTTACTGCAGTTTACAGAAAGCGCAACGTTATTACCCTGTTGGTAGGTTCCTTGTGCCATATCGGTTGCCATTACAACCATTCCATTTTTGGTTAAAGAAGAATGCATGATCTGGTCTTCAGTGCCGGCAGGGCAAGAGGCGGCGGCAGGTGTATCTTTCACAGCCATCAGCTTCAGTTCACCGCCCAGGCATTCTTTGTAAAAATTCATGGCTTCGCGACACTTGCCATTGAAACCAATGTAAGGATTGATCTGTGTCATGTTGATTTGATTTTTTTGGTTAAAAAAGTATTTTGTTAAATGTGAGACATAAAAGGATCATTTCATCATTACTACATTGCGTTTGTTGTAAATCATTTAACCAGCGCTGCTTTTATATTTTTCATTTGTCGGGTATGTCTTTTTGCGTGACAGGCTAAAAAACAAATCCACTCCCACCCTGTAAATTCGCCTAATTGCGGAAAAGGAAAATCAGTGAACGTACGGGAAAGATCTACAGTTTCAATCACGGCTCTTATATCTGCTTTTACTGTTTTAAAAGCGTTGAATAAATCTTCCTTTTCTTTTGATTCACTTGATGGTAAAATAAATTCCGGCGATTGCAGTTTACTGTTGAAGTCAAGGAAAATTGATTTGATCATTGCTGTTTTTCCATCCGGCTCTCGTTCTGTTGTTGGCCGGCTATTACTTTTAAATAATGCAGGCATGCGTGATTCTGATTTCAATAAATGTTCGGTCACCTGGGCGGCAGTCCAGCTACCTTCAAAGGGAATTGTATTAAATTCTTCCTGTGAAAAAGAGGCAATGGTGTTTAGCAGATCATTTGTTGTTTCATCAAATTCTTTTATAAAATCTTCCATATTTCCTGGTTTTACAATTATTCTAACACGATGCAGGTAAAGCCTTTTTGTGTGACTAAGCTTACCACTTTTTTGTTTTCAAAGTCTTCTCCTTCCATCCTTAAAACTTTGTCGCAATCATGCAGATCGAAATTGATTTTGCTATAAGGAAAATGCTGGAGCAACATTGCAACAATACTATGTGCCTCTGAAGCTTCCTCAACATTTGTTTTAAAAACTTCTACCATACAAAACTGTTTCTGATGGGTTGCGACGGCATGCCTTTTCTGTTCGACAGGTATGCATCAATGCTGTAAGCCATTGGTCCTGTTAAAAGAATAGCCAGAGAGCTAACCATAAGGCTAAAAGGGTAAGCAGCGCCGCCCATAAAAAAATTCTTTGTTCCCATTATAACAGTTGCTACCAACATATTGATCACCAGTAAAAATGCTGCGGGCCGTGTAAGCAGGCCAATGATTAAAAACAATCCGCCGACCAATTCTACGTAGCAATGTACGTAAGTCCACGTAGCCGAAATATGTGTTTGCGTTTTGAAAATATCTAAAGTTGCTTGTATGCCCATGCCACTAAACCACCCAAAGACCTTTCCTGCGCCGGCAACAAAAAAGATGATACCAACCATGCAGCGCAATAATAAAATTGCAATGCTGATGAACCTTGCATTCGTTTCAGTAAGTGGTTTCATAAATATCGTTTAGCAGTGTTATTATTTTGGCATTTTACTCATGTTCATGTATAACATGTTCCAGCGGTGGCCATCAAGATCGGCAAAGCCGCAGCCATACATCCAGCCTTGAATCTCTTCCGGTTTACCAAAAATTGTACCGCCTGCATCTGCAGCTTTTTTTGCCATTGCATCTACTTCTTCTTTCGATTCGGCATCAAAAGAAATACATATTTCTGCAGTTTGTTTAGCATCTGCAATTTCAGCCCTTGTAAAACTTTTAAATGTGGATTCGTGGAAAAGCATCACGGCAATATTTTTACTTCCAACCAATACACAAGCCATGTCTGGTTTGGCGTGCTGCTCATTAATGGTAAAACCAATTTTTGAAAAAAATTCTTTCGATTTATTCACGTCTTTCACCGGCAGGTTAAGCCAAATTTCTTTTGTCATAGTATTTGTTTTAAAAAGTGATTTATAATGTTTATTGTTTTTCCGGTTCGTAAAAAAGTATAGTAATTCCAACGGTACTTGTCGTTGCTTTCACCAATTTTAATTTTAGCGTGCCGGTCCGTTCATTAAATATAGGTTTCCCTTTTCCTATGGCAACCGGATTCACAAACAGATGGTATTCATCAATTAAATTTTCTTTTATAAATGAAGCCACAATGCTTGCCCCACCATAAATTAATATGTCTTTGCCCTTTTGCTCTTTCAATTCTTTCACTTCTTCTACAATATTGCTGCATACTGTTACATTGACCCAATTAATAGCTGAAACAGATTTTGAAAAAACAATTTTTGGCGTATCACTTAACTTTTCCGCCATGAAAAAATCATCATCACTACTTTCCGGGTTAGATGCCACCGTTGGCCAGTACACAGCCATACCTTCGCCGGTTTTCCGGCCGAGCAAAATCGTATCGGCTGAATTGGTAAGATCCAAAATATATTTTTTAAGCACCTCGTCCCCACCACACAACATCCAATCCATTTCCCCATTGGCGCCACAAACAAATCCATCCAATGTCATCTGCATCTGCAATTTTATTTTCCTCATTTCGGTTGTCTATGTTTGTTAGTCATTGACAACACAAATTTGATATCAATTGCTAAAAATATTGGGGTGTAAATACGGCAATTTCGGGGGTTGATTGCGACAATGGTTTGCCTTAGCTTTGAAGTGCTCCCGATACTACGTCAGGAACGCTGTTATGAAAAAACAAAAGAAATTAAAAACATAACAATGAAACACATTTCTATTTTAATTCCGGAAGGCGATTGCAGCCTTGTAAATGTTGAAGGCTCGCACCAAATATTTAGTGAAGTAAATTCAGTATTGGCCCGTGCAGGCAAAGCGCCGCTATTTAAAATTCAATTGGTTGGATTGCGTAAAGAAACAAGAATGAAAAAAGGCCTGTTCAGTATTCATGCTGATGCGTTGATTAAAGACATTGAGCACACAGATCTTATTATTATTCCTGCTATTTATGGCGACAAGAAAAAAACTTTTGAAGACAATCGTGAATTCATTCCCTGGCTTGTCAGGCAATACAAAGGCGGCGCTGCCATTGCATCACTTTGCATTGGTGCTTTTTTGCTGGCAGAAACTGGTTTGCTGAACGGAAGAAAATGTGCCACGCACTGGGTGGAAGCAGATGCCTTTAGAAAAATGTTCCCCAACGTAAACCTGGTTCCCGATAAGATCATCACTGATGAACAAGGCATTTACACCAGCGGTGGCGCTTATTCAGGGCTTAATTTGATTTTGTATTTGGTAGAAAAATTTGCAGGCCGGGATATGGCCATTGTTTGTTCCAAATTATTTGAAATAGAAATAGAACGTAACAGCCAATCATCATTCATGATTTTTAATCCACAAAAAATCCATGAAGACGAAGTGATCAAAAAAGCGCAGGAATACATTGAGAAGAATTACGAAGAAAAAATTTCGGTAGATGAAATGGCATCCATGTTAGGATTGAGCCGCCGCAACCTTGAACGCCGTTTTAGAAAAGTAACTTACAACTCCATAGTGGAATATGTGCAAAGAGTAAGAATTGAATCGGCTAAACTTACTTTAGAAAGAGCCCGTGAAAATGTGAATGAAGCCATGTACAAAGCAGGCTACACAGATATTAAAGCTTTCCGCACCACATTTAAAAAGCTTACAGGCTTATCTCCGCTTGAGTATAGAAATAAATTTAGTAGAACTGCCGTGTTAATGGATAACTGACCTCGAAAGCAGTTTTACTAAAAATTTGATAGCTAATATTTAATAAATGAACCTGCAACAATTAGAGTACGTAGTGGCTGTAGATAAGCACAGGCATTTTTCCAACGCTGCAGAAAATTGCTTTGTCACGCAAGCCACTTTAAGCATGATGATCAAAAAGCTGGAAGAGGAATTAGGCATTACCATTTTCGACCGCAGCAAGCAGCCTGTGGTACCCACCGAAGCAGGAAAAATATTGATAGAACAGGCTCGTTCTGTGTTGAGGGAAACAGAACTGATCAAACAAATTTCAAGCAATCTGAAAACCGGTTTGCAAGGCGATTTAAAAATTGGCATTATTCCTACATTGGCGCCTTATTTACTTCCGTTGTTTCTGCCGCAGTTTTTAAAGAAATACCCGTCTATCAAATTAAAAATTCAGGAGCAGACAACAGAGCAGTTATTGCAAATGCTGGCATCCGATAAAATAGATGTAGCCATCATGGCTACGCCGCTTGGCGATAAAAATTTTAAGGAAACGCCGTTGTTCTATGAGGAGTTTAAAGTTTTTGTATCGGCTAATGATAAAAATTTAAAGAAAAAATACATTCTTCCCGAAGACATTGACATCAATAAATTATGGTTGCTGGAAGAAGGCCACTGTCTTCGTTCGCAGGCATTGAACTTATGCGAACTGCAAAAGCAACAGGCCAAGGCCCACAATCTTGATTATGAAACAGGTAGTATTGAAAGCCTGTTAAAGATCACTGAGATCAATGAGGGCATCACCATTGTTCCCCAACTGGCTACATTGAATTTCGATGCAGCCATGAAAAAAAAGCTACGGTATTTTAAACCGCCTGTTCCCGTGAGGGAAATCAGCCTGGTTACCTATCGGCATTTTATTAAAAAGAAATTGTTGGAGCTGTTGCAAAAACAAATCACTGAAAATGTAAAGCCCCATTTGCACAATCAAAGAAAAGAGGCGCAGGTGATCGCTATTTAAAACTTGATGTCCTATGTTTAATGTTGGATATTGTCTAGTCTTGGGTTTTCCTTTTTGTCAAGCCATTACCAGATAAAATGTTACCCGCCGAACCTGGAATATCAAACTTCGAACATCAAACCTTGGGAGGCATACCGTAATTTTATTCTAAACATTTTTATGTCAATACAAGTTGGGCAAACAGCACCGGAGTTTTCATTGTACGATACAACAAAGAACAAGCAAAGCCTATCGCAATACAAAGGACAAAATGTTCTGATCTTATTTTTCCCTTTAGCTTTTACTTCTGTTTGCACAGCCGAACTGTGTGCCGTAAGAGACGATTTAAAAACGTATGAACAACTTGATGCACAACCACTGGGCATTTCTGTAGATTCTTTGCATACGCTGGCAAAGTTTAAAGAAGATCAAAAAATAAATTTCCCGCTATTAAGCGATTTCAATAAGGAAGTGTCTAAAGCCTACGGTTCGCTTTACGAGACTTTTGGTTACGACATGAAAGGTGTTTCAAAAAGATCGGCCTTTATTGTAGACAAAAATGGTATTGTTCAGTATGCCGAAGTGCTTGAAAATGCAGGTCTCCAGCCTGATTTTAATGCTATTGAGGTAAAACTACGAGCCTTGGCTAAGTAGTTTTGACAAATTATTGCCATTTTCCGGCAAGGCCTTTGCACTTTTTGGAAAATGGAGTATTATTGTATTCAGAAAATTTTAATATTTGAATAGACTTTTACTTATACTGTCATTTATTGTTTTTACAACCGTTCATTCAGAGGCTCAAAGCCGTGAAATCCCCGGCGGTGTAACTACCAGTATTGTAAAATTCTACCCCAACCCTGCTACAACGGTTATCAATTTCGACTTTCAAAAAAATTACGATAAAGGCTATTCCATCCAGATCTACAGTTTTATGGGTGGTCGTAAAATGTATGAGCTAACGAATATTGCTGATCGTACTTCCATTAACCTCGCCGACTTTAGCCGCGGCGTTTACATTTACCAGCTTCGCGATAAAACCGGAAGGATCGTTGAATCCGGGAAATTCCAAGTATCTAAATAGTTTGTGGTTTGTAGTTTCTGGTTCTTTAAGGTCGTTTTCTCACTTCTACATTTATCATTTTCTTTTTGTTCAAATATTTTTTTGATTATCATCGTTGGTAATTCTTATCATCGTTCCTTGCGTCGCACTCTTGTACTGCAACAATTCTATTCATCTTCCCTTATTACAAAGCCGGAACAAAGAACGATAAACTACAAACTTCAAACTATAAACCATCAATACTTTTCTCCCACTTCAACTATCAAAAATTTCAGGTAATGGGTATTCTCCATGTTCCAAATAATGGGATGATCGGAAGACTGCGTTTGAAAAGTTACCTGGCGAATTTTTCTGCGGGCATCTTTTGCCGCCATGTCAATGATCTGCAAAAAAAGTTCGGGCTGCACCAGGTTGGTGCACGAAGAAGTAACCAAAAAACCACCAGGTTTTACCAGTTTCATGCCCCTGAGGTTAATTTCCTTGTAACCGGTAAGGGCTTTTTGAATGGTTGCCCGGCTCTTGGTAAAAGCAGGTGGATCAAG
>JBQCHB010000028.1:0-7343 GCA_051955075.1 Flavisolibacter sp. | reverse complement strand
AGAACCATCTTGGAATTTTTCAAAATTTTTAGTGAATGAAGAAGGTGTACTTACCCACGTTTTTACTACAGTTGTATCTCCTTTAAGCAAAGAAATTGTAAACGCCATTCAACAATAATATGAGTACAAGCGACTGGATCGGAACTATTAGCGTAGCTATTACATTAGTAGCTTATTTCTGTATGGGTGTAAGGTGGATGTCGGCCGACAGCCGCATTTTCTTTTTGCTCAATACCGTTGGCGCCATTCTCACCTGTTTTGCTTCCTATCTTATTTCCTATTGGCCATTCGTTGCGCTGGAAGGTTTCTTTTTATGCAATCAGCGGCTGGCGAGACTTGTTCCTTTATTCCGCTAACTTTAGTTACCAACTCTGTCAATGATGAAATATATGCTGCCTGGTGTCGTAGTTTTCTTTTTATCACTCACCGCTTTTTCGCAAATGAAACAAACCATAAGCGGACTTGAAAAAAAAGTTCAAAGCAAACTGAATATTCCTGATGCACACTTTGGTGTGGCTTTTAAAGACCTGCAAACGGGCACTACACTTTTACTTAACGAAAAGGATAATTTTCATGCAGCCAGCACTATGAAAACGCCGTTACTTATTGAACTTTACCAACAGGCATCAGAAGGCCGGTTTGCGCTGACAGATTCGATCGTCATCAAAAATTCTTTTAGCAGTATTGTTGATGGCAGCATTTATACGCTTGATTCATCGGACGACAGTGAGACAGCGTTGTACCAACATATTGGCGAGAAAAGCACCATTAACTTTCTTGCTTATCAAATGATCATTCAAAGCAGCAATCTTGCCACCAATATTTTGATTGAACTGGCAGGGCCCGACAACGTAATGCGTACAATGAAGGAGCTTGGCGCCAACGACATACGTGTGTTGCGTGGCGTTGAAGACAACAAGGCTTACGAAAAGGGATTGAATAACACCACAACTGCTTTTGACCTGATGCTGTTGTATGAAAAGATGGCGCAGAAAGAATTAGTGAATGCTGACGCCTCGCAGCAAATGATCAATATATTGCTCGATCAAAAATTTAATGAAGTAATTCCTGCTCTTTTACCGGCGGATGTAAAGGTGGCGCACAAAACGGGTTCTATCACCGGCATACAACACGATTCGGGTATTGTGTTTTTGCCTGGGGGAAGAAATTATGTGCTGGTTCTTTTATCCCGTTTCAATCCAGCCGATGAAAAGAAAGTGATCGCAGCCATGGCAGAAGTGTCGAAGCTATTATACGATTTTATGCAACAGTATTAATACTCCGGCATTCATTTTATTTAAGTAATTTAAAGTACTCAATCTTCATTCATCAACTGCTTGCTATGCCACAACCATTACAACCTTCCCGCAGGAAATTTATCCGCGACGTCTCGCTGACAACGGCTGGCTTTTTCATTGTGCCCCGCCATGTGCTGGGCAGAGGCTTCGTTGCGCCAAGTGATAAATTAAACATTGCCGGTATTGGCGCCGGTGGTAAAGCAGAAGTGAATCTTCCGTATGCCTATAAAACGGGCGAAGTAAGTATTGCGGCGCTTTGCGATGTTGATGACCGCATGGCTGTAAATGCCCGCAAAAGCTGGCCCAATGCGCCTTATTATAAAGATTACAGGGAGCTGCTGGACAAGGAAGCAAAGAATATTGACGCTGTTATCGTTACCACTCCCGATCACATGCATGCGCCCATTGCTTTAGCAGCCATGCAGCTTGGCAAACACGTGTATTGCGAAAAACCTTTGACGCATGATATTTATGAAGCCCGTGTGCTTACACAAGCCACAAAAAAGTACAAGGTAGTAACACAAATGGGCAACCAGGGCAGCAGCGGCGATGATACACGCCTTGTAGAAACATGGATACAGGATGGTGTGATCGGCGATGTGCATACCGTACATGTGTGGACTAACAGGCCGGTATGGCCGCAGGGCATTCCCACACCTTCGGGCAAATATGATGTGCCGAAAGAAGTGGACTGGAATCTTTGGCTGGGTACGGCGCCGGTTCGGGATTTCAATCCTATTTACATTCCTGCCAACTGGCGTGGATGGGTTGATTTTGGAACCGGTTCTTTAGGCGATATGGGTTGTCATTTTATTGACGTTCCTTACAGGGCTTTAAAATTGGGTTATCCTGTGGCTGTTGAAACAAGTGTTGGCTCTGTATATACAGGCTTTTTCCAGGAAGCGGTTTATACCGACAGTTATCCGCCGTCGGCTAAAACACACATACAGTTCCCGGCAAGAGGCAAAATGGTTCCTGTAGAAATGATCTGGTACGATGGCGGCATTCAACCCAAACGCCCCGATGAATTATTGCCTGATGAACCGATGGGAGAATGGGACGGAGGTATTATTTTCGAAGGCACAAAAGGAAAATTAATGGCAGGTTTGTTTGGCCGGAACCCAACTTTGCTGCCTACGCAAAAAATGAAAGAGGCCAAACTTCCCAAATCAAAATTTGCTTTTGTAGAAGGCGGCCCTGAAGGTCACCAGCAGCAATGGGTACGTGCCTGCAAAAAAGGTTATGGCGCCTACACAAGCTCGCCATTTGAAGTGGCAGGGCCTTTGACAGAAACGGTTTTAATGGGTAACCTGGCAGTGCGAAGTTATAATTACAGCGAAAAGGACAGCAAGGGAAATCCTGTTTATCCCGGACGCAAAAAGTTATTGTGGGATGGTGACAATATGCGTGTTACCAATTTTGAACCGGCTAATCAATTTGTAAAAAGAGATTACAGGGGTGATTATAGTTTGAATTTATAATTACACGAATTTAATCCCGATAGCTATAGGGACGAATTACACAAATTATTTTAAAAGATTTACGTTCGTGTAAGTCAAAAGAATTTTTTATCAGTCACCTCTTTGTTCCTGGTGCCTGCGGCCTGTATTGCTAAATTTTGATGTATTGGTTTCAGTGCCAAAGGTTGTGCCGCTTACTTCGCCAAAATTGCGGATACTATTGCCCGTACTCATTTCATCGTTTGTTTTTGCTTCTTCGTTTGAAGCGTTCTGTTCCTTTTCAAATTCTTCATCCATTGCTTTGCGTTCGTTTGTATTATTAAAGCGAGGCTCTTTATTGCTGTTATTTTCTGACATGATCTTAGGTTTTAGCTTTTATCAATAATGAAGTTTGGCTTGCAGACGCCAGGCTTCACCTTCTAAGTTAAAAAGGCAGCAATATCGTTGCCAAATGACTTCGCTATCGGAAAGAGAAAATTGTTTTTAATAAGCGAAGTTTAAAAAAGAACTGATTGCTATTATTCATAGATTCTTTAACCCACTAATCCATCAAAAATTCATTTTCCCCAAAAGTTTGGCACAATTTTCAAATTATTAAATGAAAACAATGTGAATATGGAAATGCGTAAAGAGAACAACGAAAAAAGAAGAAGAAAGATCATTCGCAAATGTGCGGAACTTGTTCGTTCTGTAAAGCCTGGACACAATTCAGTTATTGCCTGGGAAAAAGAAACCTCACATGCTTTCAACATCTGGAAAGTAAACCCCGCTGCTTAAGTAACAGTTTATAAGCTGATTGCTGTAAGCAGCCATTGATGGTTGCAAAAAAGTATTCTTCTTCGTACTTGTTATGCCTATAAATAAAAGTTGTCAAAGGGTTTGATGTTTCCTATGTCATAGAAAACGAAGTGTAAGGCTATTGAGTAGCAACATTTATTTCTTCTGAAGTGTAATAGGTATGAAATACTACAGGCGGTGCGTTGGTTACAATGCCATCAAAGCCGCCTTCTTTCAAATACAATTCTATCATCGTAATATTATCAAGCGACCATACAAAGGCTTTGCGCCCCTGTGCCTGCATGCGCTGCACTTCTTCTTTTTGAAAGCCACCCGTGTATTGCGGCGCCCATACGTTAGCATTAATAGTTTCTGCAACTTCTGTATCTAATTCCGTTAGTGAAGGCAATTGTTTATAGTCATCCAGTTGGAGGAAGCAATTTAAAATAGTCTTGTCCGGAATGCCAACCAGTATACGCAGGTTACGTCCTACCTGTTTTGCTTTTTGCATATATTCCAATTGCAGATTACGAATCAGCCGCAGGTCGCACTCCTTTTTCATATCCAGCCAAACCAATTCCAGCGGCGTGTTGTATAATATCGTATGTAATGCTTCTTGTAATGTAGGAACGTGGCCGCCTTTTTTTAATTCTTTTTCTTTTAATTCCTGCAAGGTGTAGTTGCTTACCAATCCTGCATAAAAAGCATTTTTAATTGTGTGTAAAGAAAGAAAGCTATCGTGAATAATTACCGGCACACCATCTTTTGTCAATCGCACATCTATTTCCACGCCTGTAGCACCAAGCCGTGCCGCCGTTTTCATCATTTGAATTGAATTTTCGGAAGTAGCTAAAAAATCTATATTGCGGGCCCCGCCTCGGTGGGCAATAATATCAAGCGGTTTTTTATTGGGAATGGGGCGTTGGTATTTTAATATGATGGCCTTGTCCGGCAGGTTTTCTTTTTCGCCGTACCAGCCCCTGATGGTTACCGCTTGTTTTTGTTGACCAGAATTTGTAGCGGGTGTAATGATTAAGCGGATGGTTCCGGTTTCGGAAGCGGATAGCTGCCGCCAAAATCCGTTTAACAAAATATCGCTTCCGTTGTACCTGCCTTCGCAAACCATAAAGCTTCCTTCGCTGGCGCAAAAAAGTGAAAGATGGTAAATCGTTTTTTTGTCTTCAACCGTATAGCTCCATTTCATTACGGCTGTTTCGCCAAATTTGTCCTGACCTTCTTCAATTGCGTAAATGCCTTGCAGTTCATTACAGGTTTGTGCATCGAGAGGCGCCGTGCCTTTTTCGCTAAAACGTTTCCAATAAGTATGAGGAACAGGCGTTTTTTTTGTTTTGTAATTAAGGTATAAAATGGATCCGATGAGGATTATAACAACAGGTATCATAAAAAGATACTTACAATAAACAGACCGTGCAGGCGCCGCATAATTAAGCAACAACAGGAAACTGTAAGCCTAACACTTTGCTTGTGTGTTCTCGCAGCTCGTGAACAAGTGCTGAATCTTCTGCCAGTGATTTACCAAAAGATGGGATCATTTTGCTGATCTTGTCCAGCCATTTTCCCTGTTGCATTTGTTTTGGAAAACAGCGTTTCAAAAGATCGAGCATGATTGATACAGCCGTGGATGCACCGGGCGAAGCACCCAGCAAAGCAGCAATACTGCCATCGGCGCTACTGACTACTTCTGTCCCAAATTCCAGCACGCCACCTTCCTCTTCATCCTTTTTAATGACCTGGACCCTGTAACCTGCAATGGCCAATTCCCAATCAGCCATTTGGGCGTCAGGATAATATTCTTTCAGTGCATCAAGCCTGTCCTCAGCACTCAACCGCACTTGTTCGATCAAATATTTTGTAAGCGGTATGTTGTGTATACCGGCAGCTACCATAGGCCTCAGGTTGTTAAACTTAATTGATTTGAAAAGATCCATTACAGAACCATGCTTTAAAAACCTGGTAGTAAATCCGGCATAAGGGCCAAAGAGCAATTCTCTTTTTCCTTTTATCCACCGCGTATCTAAATGGGGCACAGACATGGGCGGCGAGCCCACAGCCGCCAAGCCATATACTTTGGCGTTGTGTTGTTGTATCACATTTTCGTTGGTGCAACGTAACCATTGACCGCTGACCGGAAAACCGCCATAACCTTTTGCTTCGGGTATGCCCGATTTTAATAACAGCGGCAGCGATCCGCCACCTGCACCAATGAAAACAAACCTGGCCTCCACTGTCGTTTTCTCATCCGTTTTTTCATCTTTTATTTTTACATGCCAATGCCCGTCATTTTTTTCTATGTCACGCACTTCCTGTCCAAAATGCAGGTCAACGCCCTGCCTTTTTTTGAGGCAATCGAACATGCAGCGGGTAAGTGTTCCAAAGTTTACATCGGTGCCGAGATCCATTTTTGTGGCGGCAACGTGTTCCCTATTTTCTCTCCCTTCCATTACTAAAGGGATCCATTGAGAGATCTGTTGCCTGTCGTCGGAAAACTCCATGCCTTTAAACAAATGGCATTTTTGCAACGCCTCGTATCGTTTGCGTAAAAAATCTACATTTCTCTCTCCCCACACAAAGCTCATGTGCGGAATGGGATGAATAAAGGCATCTGCCGGTTGAATGATGTTGTTCTCTACCAGGTAAGACCAAAACTGTTTGGATACTTCAAAAGATTCTGCAATTTTTATTGCTTTGGTTGTGTCAATGCTGCCATCTTCTCTTTCGGGGGTATAATTGAGTTCGCAAAAGGCTGAGTGCCCTGTGCCCGCATTGTTCCACGCATCGGAACTTTCGGCTGCAGCACTGTCGAGGCGTTCAATTATTTTTATGGTAAGGTTGGGTTCTAATTGTTTTAATAACATGCCTAATGTAGCACTCATTACGCCGGCGCCTATCAGCACTACGTCGGCAGCAGTGTATTTATCTTTCATGGTAAAAAGGGTTAAAATAATATGCCAGCAGATAACAAAAATTAATCTGCTTATAAATTACGACAATGATCAATAACGAAGTTCTGCTATTAGCAAAGAAGTTGTGGGATTATCACCACATGAATCACCGGTTGCAAAAAGCGGATTGCATTTTGGTGCTGGGAAGCCATGACACGAGAGTTGCAGAAAGAGGTGCTGAGTTGTATTTGCAGGGTTGGGCGCCGCTTGTTATTTTTTCAGGTGGTTTAGGCCGTTTAACAAAGGAAACATGGAGCCAGCCGGAAGCGGATCTGTTTGCCCAAATTGCTATGGACAAAGGTGTGCCGTCCAATGCTATCCTTATAGAAAACCAATCGACCAACACAGGAGAAAATATTTTGTTTACCCGGCAATTGCTTGAACAAAAAGGCTTGTATCCGCAGCATTTTATTTTGGTGCAGAAACCTTACATGGAGCGAAGGAGCTATGCAACTTTCAAAAAACACTGGCCCCAAATGGATGTATGTGTCACTTCACCTCAACTGTCAATGGAAGCTTATGCAACCGGTGCGTTGTCATTAGAAAAAGTGATCCACATTATGGTTGGCGATTTGCAAAGAATTAAAATTTATCCGCAAAAAGGATTTCAGTTGTACCAGGAAATTCCTGATGAGGTTTGGGAGGCCTACGAAAAACTGGTGGCTTTAGGGTTTGATGAGCAATTGGTGAAGAGTGAATAAGTGTTTAAAAGGTTTTGCCCAGATACGATAAATGATGCGGCGGGTCAACTGAGCGAAACAAATACAGTATCTCCCTTCGCCAGGTTTTTTTGGCCTGTGTTTACAACGATTTTATTCTCACCAATCATTATTTCCGCTTCGTAA
>JBQCHB010000027.1:0-2609 GCA_051955075.1 Flavisolibacter sp. | reverse complement strand
AAGAGATCAGTTGCGCTTCCAGCAACTTTAAAAATAATATCCTGTTGATCCATGTGATGTTGAGTTCAAGCGCGACGTTAAATAAACGTTCTTCTTTGGTGTCGCCAAATTGCGAAGGTTTACCCAGCCGGCTTAGTTTATCAAGGCTGTCTAATTGTATGATCGTATCTTCCAAAATAGCGCCTGAAGTGCGCTCGCCTTCTTTGTTTCTACCGATGAGTTTCTTGCTGCCTTCTTTTGATTCAGCCAAACCAATGATGTGAAGCAACTCGGTATAAAATCTTTTGTCGAGGCTGTTGCTGTCGTTTACGAAAGGTAATTTTAAAAGATGCTCAGGCGATAGCAGTTTAAATAGCGCAATCAGTTTTTTATCATCTTCCTTATCATTATTGCGAAGCGGCTTTTGATATTTGCGTATGTCAAAATAAGCAAACTCCACCTCCTGCTGAATGCCGGCGATAAAAGGTTCCGCAATTTGTTTATAAAAGAAATCCGTTTTTATACCTGCAAGTCTGCCGCTTTCAAAATGGTTGAATTGCTTTAGGAGATTTTTGTTTTGTGCAAAAAGCCTTTCGAATAACACCGCGTCAAAAATGAACCATTCCTTAATGTTGGTGACCATTAAATGTTTTACTTCAAGATTTTGGTGTGTGATCCTTTCCCGCAAATAATAAAGCACCAATTCCTGGAAAGCCTTTGTATTCAACTTGCCAGTGGTGATCATTTCACTTTTGTTGGCGGGGCTTTTGGCTTCGATAATTATGCCAACCGTTGAGGAAGCTTTATTACCGTTGTGAATAACAAGGTCATTTCTGCCTTTGGTATTGATAAAATAGTTGGGATCGTAATAAGTTTTCTTTAAAAAATCAGAAACAAGGTTTTTATGAAACTCTTCCGACTCATTGTGATTGATAGTATCCAACAAATGAACCAGGTTAGCCTTGAAGCGTTCAATGTCAGTTCGGTTTGGTTTTACTTTAAGAAAAGCTTTATTCAACGCCTTCCCAGGCTTTAATTCTTTTATTTGCATTATGGTTTATAGCTTGAATTTAGTATTGGCAGTAGCTAAATGAGCAATAAAATTCATTTTATCAAATATACAGGTATTGGAACAAAGTTGGACGCGAAAACAAAATGAGGAGATTTTGTTGGTATGACTCGTCGCAAAAAAGTTTGAAGGTTAACAGATAACTCCTTCAATAGGTTTACAGGATAATTTTCATTGTTTTCAAAAGTATTTCTCTTTTTTAAATAGTTTTTCCATAATCTCTGAGGGTTTATTTTTTGATTATTATATAATTTATTCGGCGTCAAGTTGCCGATAATCACGTTTGGTCTATCATTGTTGTACAAGCTAATAGCCTTGTGTAATTGTTTTTGCTTGAGGGTCTGGCAATATCCTCGCACGACCATCTCATTCCTTCATAACCTTCAATAGCAGTCATATCACATTGCCGGTGGAATTCCCATATTGACGCAGATATGCACAAAGGAAAAGCAGCGTTAACGTATCTGTGCCCTCGTTAGGTTTACTATTTTTACAAGATGAGTAGCGAATACAAATTTGCAGATAATGACAAATTATACTTTGTAAGTTTTACAGTTACTAACATACATTATAATCCTGTCGAAGCAGGGTTCGTTATAAAGCCTGGGGAATGGAAATATAGCAGCGCAATTAATTACTTTGGCGGCAAAGGGCTATTGGAAATTATGAGATTAGACACTTTAATTGTGTAATATTTTATGTGACATTTTCAAAGGCACAGATACGCTTTGCACAAAAGCCAGGCTGCATATCTGCGCAAGTGCGGACTTTTCTTCTTAACCTAAACATTTTTCATGCGGCTTATAATGACGTTCTAAGGGTGCGATGTCAATTATACATACATCGCTTTCACAATCCCCGCCGGCATAAATGCCTTGTTCATCGATTTTTGCAGGTGCCCGTTTTTAGTAAAATAATATTCAAGAAAAACACCTGTTACAACAAGAGTTTGAGATGGTGTGGGCGTGGGCAGAAATATGATTTGCTCAGGAACCGGCTGGTCATTATAATTAAAATGTAAACAAGTGCTGCAACCACCAGTTTCTCTTCCATTCTTCAAATCACAGCCACCTGTTACGATATGGCATTTTACTAAAACCGTACCGGCAGGCGCCAGAATGTTTTTGGCAGGTACAAAGGCCGGTATTTTCATTTGCAGCATACCGTCAGCGGTTTTTGTTACCTCCAGAGAAACCCTGCATCTTTCTGCAATCGTGTCGCCTTCTGTAAAGTTAAAGTTATTTAAAAGAGGTACCGGATCACAGGGTTGCTCCGGGTTAAATCCGGATCGTAACCAGCTGAACAGATCAGACACCAGCCTCGTTTGCATTTTATTATCTGCCGGAAACGGTATCACCGTGAGAAGTTGTTGCCGCAGAATTTTTCCTGCAGCAGCTGCTTTACCAAATTCGGTCGCACGCTTTTTCGTTGCTTTGGTTTGCCTTGTGTGGCCTGCTGCAGAACGCGCATAGTATTTATCACCGCGCTTATAAAATATAATGTTCCCGATCTTCCCGGTGATCTGTAAATTAATTTGTGATGGCATAAGCAATCTGTTTTA
>JBQCHB010000026.1:0-5115 GCA_051955075.1 Flavisolibacter sp. | reverse complement strand
CGTTATCTACCTTTAAAAATAAGGGATTTTAAATTAAGATACGAATGGAGTTTTAGTGGAAAAGTGATAGTCAAACATTGCAATTCTCACGAATAGATAAACACGCTGACAGTGAAAGAATAATTAAGCGTATTTCTTATTTGGTGTTAAATGCAAGGTATGGAAAGTAGCTCCTTGTCTTTCCATACCTTGTGTCGTATCAGAGCATTTGAGCTTAGATAAACAACTATTTTTCATTTATTTTTCTATTCCGGAGTTTGATCAAAAGCTCCTTCGGGCGCTGTTGGCATATCTTCCACGTCAACCGGCTTTTCGTAATCAATGCCCTGTCTTTTTAATACTCCTTTTACAAAGATGGCGAAGAAAGTGATATAGGCATAGCATAAAAGAGGTATCCAGTAGGATTCGTGGATTCCTGCACCGGGAACATCGCTCCTGGAATCAAGAAAATCAGCAAGCTTTCCCTGTATTGGAGGAATAACGCCACCTCCAAGAATCATCATGATTAAAAAAGCTGAGCCCTGCGTTGTGTATTTTCCCAAGCCTGCAACAGATAATGTAAAAATGGCCGGCCACATTATCGAACAAAATAATCCACCGCTGATAAAAGCATAGATGGCGATTTTGCCGGTGGTGGCCAGTCCAACCGCCATGGCTATCACGCCGAGGAATCCAAAAATCATCAGCATTCGGGCGGGTTTGTCTTTGCTTACATAAAAAGCACCCACCTGTATTAACACACAAACGATATAATAATACAATATTTGCACCGCATATCCGGAGGCCGCGTTAACCAATAACACAATTACAAACGCAACCATCGGAACAATAAAAGTTAGCCATTTTTTGGCAGATTCCGAAAGCTCAAATGCAGATATAGAGCCCACCCAGCGCCCAATCATCAAGCTACCCCAATACATGGAAATATAAAGCGCAGCCTGCGAAGAAGGTATGCTTCCAAATTCGGGCTTGCTTAGCAAATCGCTCAAATTACTTACAATGGTTACTTCAGTGCCTACATACAAAAACAGGGCTAGCATTCCCAGAATCAATTGAGGATATTGCATGGCGCCCCAACCGCTGGGCTTTTTCTGGGCACTTACGTAAGAAATTAATAAGCTAAGAACCACCACAGCTAATGCGCCAAACAGCCATTTTACCCGGTAAGTTTCCATTGCTATTTTGTCGGTTTCTGAAGCGTTTGTCAGATCCACTTTATAGCTGCTGAATACCGGCACAAACATGATGATCAAAAGTCCTGTCATTATCAGCAAAGAATATAAAGCCTTATTGGCTTTTTCTGTTTTTTCTGTGGAAATACCGTGAGGCACTTTTTTCGAAAACTGGAAAAGCAAAGCTGCCGCAATAAAAAGTACGCCTACACAACTGTATAATATAATTACTTTACTAAGGCTGAGGCCTGCAATCTGTTGATCGGTAATAGCTGCGGTGGTGCCAAACAAAGCAAAGGCTACCACCAAAGGGCCGATCATCGTTCCAAAAGAATTTACGCCGCCGCCAAGATTTACGCGGCTGTTTCCGGTGGACGGGTCTCCCAGTTCAATGGCAAAAGGTTGCGCGGCTGTTTGCTGCAGGGAAAATCCGAGCGCCACAATAAATAATCCGGCAAGCATCCCAACAAAAGCATCCGCATTTACAGCGATTATCATGGCGATAGCGCCGATAGCAGAAAATACTAATCCATATACGATGCTTTTTTTATAACCCCATTTGGCCACCAAATCTTTACCCCCAAAAGAGCCATAAGCGAAAAGGGCAAGCGCTCCGATATAATAAGCAAGATAAAATGCAAAGTCAATCAACTGGCTTTGAAACTGATCAAGGTTAAAATAATGTTTGCAAAAAGGAATAAAAACACTGTTGCCGGCGGCAATAAATCCCCAGAAAAAAAAGACCACAACAAGAGTGCTTAAAGCCCCGTAATTAGTAGGTTGCAGTTTTCCTCCGGAAGCTTTTACAGGCCTCGACAAATTCATTGAAGGAGTCGCCATTGAAATTTTAGTTTATTAAAAATTAGGATTGAAAATAGAAATTTTTTTCAAAGTAAGGCCTTTTATTATATTTTTTAAAAAGAAAAATCATGCTTAATTTGAAGCGCTAATTAATCAGTATGGAAATAATTCACGTGAGCGCAGAGTGTTATCCCGTAGCCAAGGCCGGTGGCCTTGGAGATGTAGTGGGCGCCTTGCCGAAGTACCAGAATAAGCTTGGACATATTGCCAAAGTAGTGATGCCGATGTATCGAACCAAATTTTTGTATGGCCATTCTTTTGATGTAGTTCACAAAGGCGCGTTCGGAATGTCACATTATTGGTTTGAGTATACTATTATAAAAGAAAGTTCAAATGTGCTCGGGTTTGATTTGTACCTCGTGGATATCAATAACCTCCTAGATCGTGAAAAGGTGTATGGTTATGATGACGATATTGAACGGTTTGTAGCCTTCCAGATTGCGGTAGTGGATTGGCTTAGTAAATGGCAGCATCATCCGGACATTGTGCATGTTCATGATCACCAGGCGGGGCTTGTGCCTTTTATGATGCAGAATTGCTACGCCTACAGGCAGCAGCTCGCTTCCATAAAAACAATTCTTACCATTCACAACGCCCAATACCAGGGTTGGATGGACTGGGGCAAATCGTGGTACATTCCTGACTGGGATAATTACAAATGGGGAATGCTCGAATGGGACCACACCATTAATGCATTGGCCTGTGGCATTAAATGTGCTTCAAAAGTAAATACAGTCAGTCATGGTTACCTGGAAGAACTGCGCTATAATGCCAATGGGCTGGAAAGCCTGTTTAATTATGAAAGAGGAAAATGTTTTGGTATTCTTAATGGGATAGATAATGAAGTGTGGAACCCGCAGACTGATCATTATCTGGATGTGAAGTATGGTACACATGACTTTAAAGAAGGCAAAAGCAAAAACAAGAAAGATTTGTGCATGAAATTTAATCTTGATGAAGATAAACCGCTTATTATTTTTATCGGCAGGCTTGTTGGTGAAAAGGCAGCAGACCTATTGCCCGGTGTGATTGGTGATTCAATTCGTTATATGGAAGGCAGAATGAATTTTCTTGTGTTGGGAAGCGGCGAATGGTATATTGAAGATCAGTTAAGCAAAATGCATAACCATTTGTTTGGGTATTTTAACTCTCAAATCGGGTATAATGAATTGCTCAGCCACAGGATGTATGCAGGAGCCGATTTCTTACTGATGCCAAGCAGGGTAGAGCCCTGTGGACTGAACCAGATGTATTCGTTGCGATATGGAACTGTTCCTATCGTAAGGCGCACGGGAGGCTTGCGCGATACGGTTAAAGATTTTGGAGAAGATGGAGGATTTGGAATTTGTTTTGATACAGCTTCGGTGGGCGACATCTGCAACGCCATTCACCGCTCGCTTGAATTATATGATGATCAGACAAAGATGAACAGAGTTATTAAACATATTATGGAGATTGATCACAGTTGGGAAAAGAGCGCAGGGATTTATATTAACCTCTATAATTCTTAAGCGAAAAACCTGTTCATTTCAAAATAAAAAGATGAGTTACGAAGGATGTTGGCATGCTTCATCCAAATATATTCATGAAGTAAAAAAAGAATCTTTTTATTTTTTTCTGATAAATAAAAATCTTCTTTTAATTTTAAAACCATAAAACCATGCAGACAAATATGTGGATCAGCAAATCTCTCATAGCAGTAATTCTTGGCGGAGGAGCCGGTAGCCGTTTGTATCCCCTTACACGAAGCAGAAGCAAGCCTGCGGTTCCCATAGCTGGTAAATACCGGTTGGTAGATATTCCAATTTCCAACTGCATTAATTCCAATATCAACCGGATTTTTGTGTTGACGCAATACAATTCAGCTTCCTTAAATAAGCACATCAAAAACACGTACCAATTCAGCAATTTCAGTAGCGGTTTTGTTGACATCCTGGCGGCTGAACAAACTCCTGAAAGTTCTGAATGGTTCCAGGGAACAGCAGATGCGGTAAGGCAATCCTTAAAATATTTGGTAACCAAAGAATGTGATCATGTATTGATTTTGTCGGGCGACCAATTATACCAGATGGATTTTGGAACGATGTTCAGGACTCACGCAAAAGAAGGTGCAGACATTACGATTGCTACTATTCCGGTTACTGAAAAAGAAGCGACAGAATTTGGGATCCTTAAAGCAGATGAAGAAAACAAGATTACTTCTTTTATTGAGAAGCCTGCTTTAAATCTTTTGCCGGACTGGATTAGTGAAACCAGTGAAGAAATGCAGCGCGAGGGCAAACATTATCTTGCCTCCATGGGTATTTATCTTTTTAAAAGAGAAGTATTAATCGACCTTCTAAATAACCAGAAAAAAAATGCTACTGATTTTGGAAAAGAAATTATTCCTTTTGCCATCCAGGGGCATAATGTGTGCAGTTATCAATACAGCGGGTATTGGACTGACATCGGAAATATCGGATCATTTTTTGAAGCCAACCTGGCGTTAACTGATGAACTTCCTCCTTTCAATTTATTTCACAATGAGCAGCGGGTATACACAAGACCAAGAATGCTGCCGCCCGCCAAATTTAGTGGCACTTCCATGCTGAACAGTATTGTTTCAGATGGATGCATTGTTCATGCTGAGCGCCTGGAGCATTCGGTCGTGGGCATCAGAACAAGGATCGGCTATGGTACCAAAATATATAACACCTATCTTATGGGAAGTGATTATTACGAAACGATTGAAGATATGGGCCTTGATGAAGAACAAGGTGTTCCAAAACTTGGTGTAGGCGACAATTCCTATATCAATAACGCAATTATTGATAAAAATGCACGAATAGGAAATAATGTACGAATCAATGGAGGTTCACATTTGCAGAATACCGATCACGAACTGTACACCGTTAAAGATGGCATTGTTGTAGTGAAAAAAGAATCTGTGATTCCCGACGGATATGTGATAGAGTAGGGAATCAGGCGCAAATAGCTTACTGTAAAATGGAAGGATAAGAAATGGCAGAATAAAATCTTTTTCTTATTCTTCCATTTTTATTTAAGTGCTTACAGAATCGCCAGTAAAATAAAAATCAGGCTT
>JBQCHB010000025.1:0-8109 GCA_051955075.1 Flavisolibacter sp. | reverse complement strand
CAAAAGCTCCTTTCTCCAGCATAATGGCACCCAATACTGCTTCTTCCAGGTCTTTGGCTTGTGGTGGCACTTTGCCATAGATCATGGTGCTCAGGTCAAGCGGTGTTTTTCTGCGGTTTTTTTTATCTCGATTGAGGTTAGTAAGATCCATATTAGTTTTTCGTCAATAAGGTGAAACCATTGATTTTTCGATCAATGACCTATGGGGCTTACAATTAGTTTTGGTATTAAATTATTGTTATGAATAGATTATCTAAATGTTCCCAGTAAGTCAGACGGCGAATATAAATGCAGGTGTAAGTTCCAAAATCATTTTTGCAAGGAATATTTTAATCAACAGATTATCCATGCAGCACTCACAACCCAACAGCAGTTATACACACACATTATCAATATATCCACAAAATTGGATTTTTTTACGCAGCTTTCTATGGTTTGTGCACAAGTTTTGTTCGGAAAAAAAAAGACAAAAAGTTTTGGCTATGTGGCACAAACTACAGAATGGGGCTTCAGCCATTTTTGCAGATTATTAGATTGGATCAAATGCTCAAAACAGCTTTCAGTGAATGGTCAAAATTGATGAGATTTTGTATGTGGGGAACTTTTTAGGGTAAGTTGTTGCAGCAACGGACACACAGCAAGTCTGAAAAACAATATCCGGTTGGTGAAAACAAACAGCATTGACCATGAATCGATCCTTATTAAAATCAAATTCATCAGTGGTCTTATCTTTGTCCACTTACAAACGATTTAATCAATGACGATCTCTTATAAATGGCTTAGCGAATATCTGCCCGTTGAAATAGAACCCGAACGTCTTTCCAAAATCCTTACTTCTGTTGGACTGGAGGTAGAGAAAATGGAAAGCTTTGAAGAAGTAAAAGGCGGATTGAAAGGTTTGGTAATTGGCGAAGTGTTGCAGGCCGAACAGCATCCAAATGCTGATAAATTAAAACTGACCCAGGTAAATATTGGCAATGAAGCGCCTTTGCAAATTGTTTGTGGTGCACCTAACGTAGCCGCGGGACAAAAAGTGGTAGTAGCTACTGTAGGCACTACTATTTATCCATCTTCCGGCGATTCATTAACCATGAAAGTGGCTAAAATTCGTGGTGTGGAAAGCTATGGAATGATTTGCGCAGAAGATGAAATTGGCCTCGGCACTTCGCATGCAGGCATTATGGTGCTGCCGCAAGATGCTAAAGTGGGCGCCAGAGCCGAGGATTATTTTCAACCATATAACGATATCGTCTACGAAATTGGCCTTACACCCAACCGCATGGACGCCATGAGCCATTGGGGTGTAGCAAGAGATGTATGTGCTTATCTTTCGCACCATGATAAAAAGGAAGCCAGGCCTGTTTTGCCAAAAAATAATTTTAAAGTTGATGCTGCCTCTTTGCCCATTGAAGTAAGCATTGAAAACAATGAAGCCTGCAGGCGTTACTCTGGTGTGTGCATTGCAGGTGTGCAGGTAAAAGAATCACCAAAATGGCTAAAAGAACGTTTGAAATCAATCGGCCTTCGCCCTATCAACAATATTGTGGACATCACCAATTTTATTCAGCACGAAACAGGGCAACCATTGCATGGTTTCGATTACAACCAGATCAAAGATCATAAGGTAATTGTGAAATCATTGGCTGATGCAACCAGCTTTGTTACACTTGATGAAAAAGAAAGAAAATTAAGCGGCGAAGACCTGATGATCTGCGATGCAAATGATCCCATGTGCATGGCAGGTGTATTTGGCGGACTGCACAGCGGCGTTACGGAGAAAACAACCAATATATTTTTAGAAAGTGCTTATTTCGATCCGGTATCTATTCGTAAAACATCATTTCGCCATGGTTTGCGAACCGATGCTGCAACCCGTTTTGAAAAAGGTATTGATATTTCTCAAACTGTCAACGTAGTAAAAAGAGCCGCCATGCTGATAAAAGAAATAGCAGGCGGTAATATTGCTTCGGAAGTTGTAGATATTTATCCTGATCCGCAACCCAAAAAGCAAGTTTCTATTAAATACCATTTCCTTAAAAAGCTTTCAGGCAAAAATTATCATCCTGACACTGTAAAAAATATTTTACAAAGCCTGGGTTTTTCATTAGAAAGAGATAGTATGGATACATTAACTGTAGCTGTTCCCTATCATAAACCCGACGTGTCCTTACCAGCCGATTTGGTGGAAGAAGTATTACGGATTGATGGACTCGATAATATTGATATCCCTACAACCATCAGCATTTCGCCTGCTATTGAAGAAAATTATAAAGCCGAAATACTGAAAGAAAAAATTTCCAATGTCCTTACAGGTCTTGGCTTTACAGAAATACTTACAAACTCTATCACCAACGCAGCTTATTTTTCGGAGGAAGAATTAAAAACAGTTGTGCACTTGCTGAATAATTTAAGCAGTGAGTTGAACATTATGCGACCGTCCATGCTGCACACGGCGTTGGAGGTAATTGCTTTCAATATCAACCGCAAAAACCACGACATCAGGTTCTTTGAATTTGGTAAAACCTATTCTACCACGGCTGTTGGCGAATATCATGAGCAAGCACATCTCTGTCTTTATTTAACAGGGCAATTAAACCAGGCTCATTGGAAAAACAAAGCCGTTGCTTCAGATATTTATTACATCAAAGGCGTAGCAGAAGCAATTCTGTCTGCTTTAGGTATTAAAAATGCTTCGTTCGAAAAAAGTGAAAGCAATGAATTGCAAACTGTTTTGACGGCCGAATTAAAAGGAGAAAAATTATTGGAATTAGGCAATGTAAAGAATAACCTGGCTGCGGTGTTCGATATTAAGCAACCTGTATTCTTTGCCGATTTTTACTGGGATGCTATTTTAAAACATGCAGGCAAAAAAGTACAGTTTAGCGAAATAGCCAAATATCCTTCTGTGGAAAGAGACCTTGCCATTGTTGTTCCAAGATCAATGAAGTATAAAGAAGTAGAAGAACAGTTAGCCAAACTTCGTTTGAATAAATTGCAGGATGTAAAGTTGTTTGATGTTTTTGAAAGCGAAAAAATAGGAGCCGGTAAAAAATCCATGGCTATTAATTTTACCTTTTTGGACGAAGAAAAAACTTTGACCGACAAGGAAATTGATTCGTGGATGAACAAAATCATGACCACTTTAGAAAAAGAGCTACAGGCAGAAATAAGAAAATAAAATGTCTGTTGACCAGCAATTCAATATTATCAACGACAAGCTTCAGCAACTGTTGAAGCAATACAACCGCTTGCAAAAAGAAAACGAACGGTTGAAAGAAGAATTGCAGCAAGCCAAAACCATTGAAGTTACAACGCAGCAAAGAATGGACGAACTGCAACAGCAGGTTGCTATTCTCAAAGTTGCATCGGGCGAGCTGAATGAAAAAGACAAAAAAGAATTTGAGAGAAAGATCAATCAATACATCAAAGAGATTGACAAATGCATTTCGTTTTTAAGTCAATAAACAGGCGAGCGGCAAGTAGTGAATGGCAGGTTCTTTAATGCCACTCGCTATTCACCATTTACCATTTACATTATGGAAGAACTCATACCATTAAATCTTCTTATCGGTGATAGAACTTACCGTGTACGCATCCAGCCAAAGGATGAAGAAGTAGTACGTAAAACAGTTAAAACCATCAACGATAAATTGCTTGAATTTAAAACGCAGTTTGCCGGCAAAGACATGCAGGATTATATTGCCATGGTGCTGGTTTGGTTTGCTACGGATCAAAACGCGGCCATCTCTAACCAGGTGAATCTAGATAATGTAAGCAGCCGCCTGCAAACGCTTGAAAAAATGATTGATGGCGCCTTAGAATAACGCTGGCCGCTTAGAGCGGCCAGCGTATAAAGATTCTACAATCCTCTGTATTAATTTGTCATCACTTCTGCCAGTTTACCTGCCAACTCATCTCCTCTTAAATTTTTTGCTATAATTTTTCCCTGCGGATCAATTAAAACATTTTGCGGAATAGCCCTGATGCCATATTGCTTGGCTACAGCATTGTCCCAAAACTTTAAATCACTTACATGATTCCAGGCTAATCCGTCATCGTGAATGGCTTTCAGCCATTTTTCTTTAGCATTAGGCCGGTCAAGCGAAACGCCAAGAATGGTAAAATTTCTATCCTTGTACTGATTAAATGCTTTCACCACATTCGGATTTTCTGCACGGCAAGGACCGCACCAACTTGCCCAAAAATCTACCAGCACGTACTTGCCTTTGAAAGAAGAAAGCGATACAGGATTACCCAAAGTATCGTTTTGAGTAAAGTCCATGGCATAGGTTCCAATGGCTGTTTTTTTAGCAATATCAATTCTTTCCTTAAAAGCTACCGCCGATGGACGTTGTTGTTGAGCAGCTGGCAACATATTGAACAAAGGTTCAACTTTTGCAGCATCAATGTCCCATCCGGCATACTGTTGCAAAGCATATAAAGCAACCGGCGAACTTGTATTGGTTTTTAAAAAGCTGCCATAAACTTTTTCTTTTACTTCGTTGTCAATGGCATCTATTTTGGCTTCTATTTTTTTCATTTCTTCCTTCTCGTCTGCTTTGCGGGCAGCACCATATTCTTCGTAAAGTTTGTTTAATTCAGGAGAATAGGCATCTTCCGCCTTGGTAAGTTTTTCAAAATCAGCCTGGCCTTTAGCACCCTTTACTGTATTATTTTTTAGAGAGTCTTTAGCAATAATGTCAATTTTTGTTGGCTCTAAAAAAAACTGCAAAAACTCAGATTTTGCTCTTTCTTCTCCATCCTGCTTCGCATATTTCACCTGTAGCCTTGCCACGGTTGGCTCAGCAACTTTTCCTTCAAACTTAAATTCGCCGTCCCTGGCTTGCGAACTATCTTGCTGGCTATTGTCACCATCACGGTAAAAAAAGTAAACCTTATCAATTGGCTTGAAAGATTTTAGTTCGCCCTTTACTTTAAACTCCTGCGCCGATGTTTGCAAATTGGCAAAAACAGGCAGCAGCAAAAACAGAAGTAGTCTTTTCATTTTCATTAATTATAGATGCAAGTTTAAACAAATTATTGCGGTTAACACCTTCCACTCATCATCTTTACAATAGCAAATTCTTTAAATACATGGGGTTTTGTATCTTCGCCACCTACCCCTAAAAGCGGTATGGCAAGTCATTATACATATATCAACCACCAAATTTTTAAAACCCTGAGAAATGGATCTCAACATAATTACACTCATTATAGCCATAGTGGCCTTACTGGTAGGCATTATAGCGGGTAAATTTATTTTTGCCAAAGACACACGCAAAAGAGTAGAAGAAGCCGAGCTGCAAGCGCAAACCCTTATTAAAGAAGCAGAGTTAAGAGCCCAAACCATTCGCAAGGAAAAAGAGCTTGAGGCTAAGGAAAGGTTTGTACAATTGAAATCGGAACACGAGAAAGAAGTGATAGAACGCAACCGCAAAGTGGTTGAAGGCGAGAACCGTATTAAGCAAAAAGAACAAGGCTTAAATCAAAAAACAGAACAGTTAGAACGCCAGCTTAAAGAAAACGATGCCATTAAGCAAAACCTCAATCGCCAGATTGAAGTAGTGAATCTGAAGCAGGCCGAATTAGAAAAACACCAGGAAGAGCACACCCGCCGCCTGGAAAAAATTTCAGGTCTTACGGCCGAAGAGGCCAAAGCACAACTGGTAGAAAGCTTAAAACAGGAGGCCCATTCGCAGGCCCTGGGTTTGCAACAGGAAATTATTGACGAAGCCAAACAAAAGGCCAATAAAGAAGCCCGTAAAATAATTATTCAAAGCATTCAACGCACTGCATCGGAGCAGGCCATTGAAAACGCCATTACGGTTTTCAACCTTGAAACCGACGAGATCAAAGGACAGATCATTGGCCGTGAAGGAAGAAACATCAGGGCGAGAGAAGCCGCTACCGGCGTCGAGTTAATTGTTGATGACACGCCTGAAGCCAGTATTCTTTCCTGCTTCGATCCGTTAAGAAGGGAAATTGCCCGCCTCAGTCTGCAGCGACTTGTTTCCGATGGCCGCATTCACCCCGCCCGCATTGAAGAAGTGGTGGAAAAAACCCGCCGCCAGTTAGAGGAGCAGATCATGGAGATCGGCGAAAGAACCGTTATTGAATTAGGTATTCACGGTCTTCATAAAGAACTGGTACGCCTGGTAGGTAAAATGCGTTTCCGTTCTTCTTATGGACAAAACCTGCTGATGCACAGCCGCGAAGTTGCCAATCTTTGCGCTGTTATGGCGTCAGAACTGGGATTGAATCCGAAGTTGGCCAAACGTGCCGGATTACTGCACGACATTGGCAAAGTACCTGATGAAGAAACAGAACTGAGCCACGCCTTGTTAGGCGCCAAACTGGCCGAAAAATATGGCGAGAACCCGGCTATTGTAAATGCCATTGGTGCGCACCACGACGAGATGGAAATGCAGTATGTCATCTCACCTATTGTGCAGGCCTGTGATGCTATCAGTGGTGCCCGTCCTGGCGCCAGAAGAGAGATCATGCAGCAATATTTACAGCGTATTAAAGAACTGGAAAATTTGGCGCAGGCATATAACGGCGTAGAAAAAGCTTATGCTATACAAGCCGGCCGCGAATTAAGGGTGATTGTAGAAGCCGATAAAGTTTCTGACGGTGAAAGCGAAAAACTGTCTTTTGAAATTGCACAAAAAATTCAAACCGAGATGACTTATCCGGGCCAGATTAAGGTAACCGTGATCAGGGAAAAAAGAGCTGTAAATGTGGCGAGGTAATATGCCTGAACCTGGATTTGAGAGATTTTTGAGGATTAAGAGGAAATAAAACATTACTATAAAACAGGAGCCTTCAAAAATGGAGGCTCTTTATTTTTAGCGGTATGTATTGAGCTTGTTGTCAGTACATTTTCTCCACTTTTAACACCTTCATTCAAAAATCTTATCTCTTACATCTCAAATTTTAAATCTTTCCCTTACCTTTGCCTCCCGAAATTTTCGGAACTAAAAATTTTGAGTTATGAACGCTGCAATTGCCTACGTACACGAACAATTAACGGGCAAAAAAGATTTCCCTAAGTTTAAAGCCGGTGATAATGTCACTGTCAACTATAAAATTATTGAAGGTAATAAGGAAAGAATCCAGTCCTTTCGTGGTGATGTGATCAAAAAGCAAGGTGAAGGCACTACGGCTACTTTCACAGTGCGTAAGATCTCTGACGGTGTAGGTGTGGAAAGGCTTTTCCCTTTTTACTCTCCTAATATAGATTCTATTGTTGTTAACAAATCTGGCCGTGTTCGTCGTGCTAAGCTGTATTATCAACGTGAACGCAGCGGTAAAAGCGCAAGGATCCAGGAAAAGAAAAGAGCCTTGGAAACAGCATAAATCGTTAATCTTTTTAAAAAAGCGTCCTGCAACCGGGGCGCTTTTTTATTGGAAATAAATCTTTGGTACCTTGTCCCGCAGTTCTTATTTACAATACCTTTGTTCTCTAATTCTTCATTTATAAATCCATTTTATGGGCCCTTTAGGTTTTAATGAAATCCTGATCATCCTATTGATCGTTTTGTTATTGTTTGGTGGCAAAAAAATTCCTGAACTGATGCGTGGCTTAGGCCGTGGCATGCGTGAGTTTAACGATGCCAAGAACAATGTGCGCAGAGAGATCGAAGACGGTATGAATGAAAAAGATCAAAAGACGACTTCTACCACAACTACCCCGTCTTCACAATCTTAATTCATCCTTAACCAAACGTTATCAAGGTTTAAGGTGACTGATTTTTCCTCTATTTCTGTTTATCACGCCGACCTGAAAACCGGCAAAGCTTCTTGTGTTCAGGCAGTACAACACTGCCTTTTTTCTATTCAACAACACCAGCACTTAAATTGTTTTCTTGAAGTTTTTGCTGAAGAAGCCTTAGCAAGGGCCGCGGAATTAGACCAGCAGGAAATAAAAGGTAAACTTCACGGCGTTATTATTGGCATAAAAGATAATATCTGCTACAAAGGGCATAAGGTTTCTGCTTCATCAAAGATCCTCGATGGTTTTACTTCCCTGTATTCGGCGACAGCCATTGAACGCTTATTGGCAGAAGGCGCTATTATCATTGGCCGTCAAAACTGTGATGAGTTTGG
>JBQCHB010000024.1:0-5662 GCA_051955075.1 Flavisolibacter sp. | reverse complement strand
TGCTTTTTTAGGGGCTGCTTTTTTTGCTGCTGCTTTGTTAGGAGCCGCTTTTTTTGCTGTTGCCATGTTTTTTAAATTTAATGGTTAGTAATAAAAAAATTAAAGATATTAAAATTATAAAATATTTTTAACTATCAAAGTTTTTTACACACTAAAATTCATTTCAAACATTATGCCGTTGCTTCAGCAGCCACAGAAACTAATGTTCTGTTTTGTCTTCCTTTACGGAATTCAACTACACCATCGGTTAACGCAAACAATGTGTAGTCTTTACCAACACCAACATTTTTGCCAGGATGATAAACTGTTCCGCGTTGACGTACGATGATGTTGCCGGCAATAGCAGGCTGGCCACCAAAAATTTTTACACCCAAACGCTTGCTGTTTGAGTCACGACCATTTTTTACACTGCCTTCACCTTTTTTATGTGCCATAAAAAAAAGTTTATAGTTTATAGTTTTTTACTTGCTTAAAAAATTAAGCGATTTCGTTGATCTTGATTTTGGTGTAGTGCGTACGATGACCAAGTTTCTTGCGGAAACCTTTTCTGCGTTTTTGCTTATACGCAATTACTTTATCACCTTTTACCTGGTCAAGAATTTCTGCCTGGATTTTAATACCAGCGTTGCTGAATTTTAAATTGCCATTGGCATCAGCTAAAATCACGTCAGAAAATTCTACTTTATCGCCGGCTTTGCCACCAACGTTGGGCACATACAATGTCTGGTCTTTCTCAACCTTAAATTGCTTGCCAGCTATTTTAATTACTGCGAACATAACGGTTCAAAAATTAGGTGGGCAAAGGTAAGGAGAATTAACCTAAGTAAAAAGGGTAAGGCTGGAAAATTATGACATTGGCCTGGTTAATTAAAAGTTTTAACGTTTAAAAGCCATCAAATTCAATATTTAGGGGCCATAAGCTATGCATGGTGAGCTATGCCCTTTAAGGGCCCGTCTCAGACTATGGACAAATTCCAGTAGTTTCGTGCCGTTTCAGCTTGCCATGAAGATTAAATCGTTTTTAGCGAAGCCTTTTGCTTCCTACATATATAATAAGACACGTAAGGGCATGCATACGGCTCTTGCCGATCAGGACAACATCCTTAAAGAACTCTTAAAGGTGGGTAAAACCACCGAGTTTGGAAAGGAACACCACCTTGATGCGGTGAACACGTACGAGGAGTTTAAACAGGCTATTCCCATTCGAGATTATGAAAGTTTTAAGCCCTACATCGAAAAAATAAAAGAGGGCAAGCATAATATTTTATGGAAAGGCAAGCCCATTTATTTTGCCAAAACTTCGGGTACCACCAGCGGTGTAAAATATATTCCTATTAGCAAGGAATCCATTCCAAATCATATCAACACAGCAAGAAATGCATTGCTATGTTATATGGCCGAAACAGGTAATACCAATTTTGCTGATGGGAAATTAATTTTCTTATCAGGCTCACCCGAACTGGAGCGAATAGGAGACATACCTACCGGCAGATTAAGCGGCATTGTCAATCACCATGTTCCAAAATATTTAAGAGCCAATCAACTTCCGTCTTACGAAACCAATTGCATAGAAGATTGGGAAACAAAGCTGGATAAGATTGTCGAGGAAACCATTAACCAGGACATGACATTGATCAGCGGCATTCCACCCTGGATGCAGATGTATTTCGACAGGCTTGCGGAACGTAGCGGCAAAAAAATAAAAGAACTCTTTCCGCACTTTTCTGTACTGGTGCACGGCGGTGTAAATTTTGAACCCTACAAAGCCAAACTATTTGAAAGCATTGGTCAGAAGATAGATGCAATAGAAACATTCCCTGCATCCGAAGGATTTTTTGCTTTCCAGGATTCACAAAAAGAGGAAGGCCTGTTGTTGAATACCGATAGCGGGATCTTTTTTGAATTTGTTCCTGCTAACGAAATCTTTAATGAAAATCCTACAAGGCTTTCGTTGCACGATGTAAAAGTAGGAGAGAACTACGCACTGGTCATTAATAATAATGCAGGTTTGTGGGGTTATAATATTGGTGATACCATAAAATTTATTAGTGTTGATCCCTATCGCATTGTAGTTACCGGCCGGACCAAGCATTTTATTTCTGCATTTGGCGAGCATGTGATTGGCGAAGAAGTGGAACAAAGTTTGCTAAAAGCGGCGCAAGACGAAAACGTTCGCATCACTGAATTTACAGTAGCACCTATGATCCAGCAGGGAGAAGGAAAAAGCTACCATGAATGGTTTGTAGAATTTGAAAACGAACCAAATGATATTAATGCTTTTGCACAAAAGGTAGATAACAACCTGCGGCAGAAAAATATTTATTACGATGACCTTATCACCGGCAATATTTTGCAACCGCTAAAAATAAGGGCAGTAAAGAAGCAAGGTTTTATAGATTACATGAAATCAATCGGAAAATTAGGCGGCCAAAATAAAGTACCCCGCCTGAGCAATGACAGGAAAATTGCTGATGAATTAAAAAAATGGACCGGAAAAATGGTGAATGGTTAGTGCGACAATCTTTTTATTAGTATGCATTACAGCGAAGATTGCAAAATAGAAACGCTTCCATTCACTATTGCCATTCACAATTTCACTTTCAAATAATTAACTTGAACACTTTACATACGCTATGAATAAAACCCACCACATCAAACGCATTGCTTTATTTGGTTCTACAGGTTCTGTGGGCACACAGGCACTGCAGGTTATTGCGCAAAATCCCGATAAGTTTTCGGCTGAAGTGTTAACCTGCAATGGCAATGACGAACTGTTGATTGAACAGGCATTAAAATTTCGTCCCAACATTGTGGTGGTGGGCGATGAACAAAAATATACTAAGGTAAAAGAGGCCCTGGCTCAAACAGACACCAAGGTTTTTGTAGGCGAAAAAGCGTTGGAAGAAGTGGCTTCCATGGATGTTTACGATTTGATGCTGGCTGCTATTGTAGGTTATGCAGGATTGAAACCAACACTCAATGCCATCAAAGCCGGAAAGGCTGTTGCCCTGGCCAATAAGGAAACGTTAGTGGTAGCCGGCGATATTATTATGCGAACCGCAGTAGAGAACAGGGTGCCTGTTATTCCTGTAGATTCAGAACACTCGGCTATTTTTCAATGCCTGGTAGGAGAGATGCGCAATCCAATTGAAAAAGTAATTCTTACTGCGTCGGGTGGACCTTTCCTTGGCAGAAAGCCAAACTACCTCGTGAATGTAAAAAGAGAACATGCCCTGCAGCACCCTAACTGGAACATGGGCGCCAAGATCAGTATTGACTCTGCTACGCTCATGAATAAAGGTTTGGAAATGATTGAAGCCAAATGGTTATTCAATTTACAGCCCAATCAAATTGAGGTGTTGGTGCATCCACAAAGCATTATTCATTCTATGGTGCAGTTCCAGGATGGCAGCATCAAAGCCCAACTGGGCTTGCCCGATATGAAGCTGCCTATTCAATATGCGCTTTCTTTCCCGCAGCGCATTCACAACGATTTTCCCCGTGCCGATTTTCGCAAAATTAAAGAGCTAACATTTGAGGAACCTGATTTGAAAACCTTTCGCAACCTTGTACTGGCCATAGAGGCGTTGAACAAAGGCGGCAATCTCCCTTGTGTAATGAACGCAGCCAACGAAATCGCCGTGTATGCTTTTTTGCGTAACCGCATTGGTTTTTTAGACATGACGGACGTCATTGAAAGAACCATGAACAAAGTTTCTTTTATTAAAGAGCCTTCGTTGGACGATTACTTTGAAAGCGATGGAGAGGCCCGCAGTTTTGCTGCGGATATTATAAAGCTATAGCCCGCTCATCCCTAAAGAGGCGTTAAAGCATCGGCACTGTTGGATGAATGGCTTAGATTAATACAATTCCTATTATTATCTTGCAGCACTTTGAAAAAAGGGTTGAGATTATGTTACCAGCAGAAGCATTACTATTAGGCTTCTCTTGCGTCGCACTCTTCAACGTTCATAACATTAGTCAACAAATAAAAACACTCCTTCATAAAAAGTTTACGATAACTGTTTAAAGTTGGAGACGAACGGAAACAACATGTATCTACTTGCCATAAACTGGTCTGCATTCTTTGCCAACGTTGGACAATTTATTTTAGCCTTTTCCATATTGGTTATCCTGCACGAAATGGGACACTTCTTTCCTGCCAAATGGTTTGGCTGCCGTGTAGATAAATTCTATCTTTTTTTCAATCCCTGGTTTTCTCTATGGAAAAAGAAAGTAGGTGAAACCGAATATGGTTTGGGTTGGGTTCCGCTTGGTGGTTATGTAAAAATATCGGGCATGATTGACGAGAGCATGGATAAGGAGCAACTCAATCAGCCTGCGCAACCATGGGAGTTCAGAAGCAAACCGGCATGGCAACGCCTTATTATAATGATTGGCGGCGTTGTTGTGAACTTTGTATTAGCACTGGTCTTATTTGCCATGATCTTGTTTGTATGGGGTGAAGAAAGGCTGCCGGTAAAAAATTTAAAGTATGGATTAAGCGCAGACTCTTTGGCTACATCAGCAGGCATAAAAGATGGTGACATTATTACGGCGGTTAACAACAAGCCCTTGGTGTACATGAACGATTTGCCAAAAGATCTGATGCTGGCAGAAAGAGTGAATTTAAAAGTGAATAGAAACGGCATTGATACAACTATCGCCATGCCACAAGGCTTTGTTCGCACACTTACCAAAAACCAGCTAAAAGGATTTGTATCGCCACGCTTTCCTGTTATTGTTGACAGCATCTCGCCAAAAATTGAATATAAAAGTGGTGAGCTGAAAAGTGGTGATCAGTTAATTGCTTTGAACAATGAGCCGTTTACTTACTACCAGGAATTTGATTCTATTAAAAAGCAGCATAAAGGCCAGGTTGTTACACTAAAAGCGCTACGTGGAAACGATACAGCGCAGATAGCGGTTAAATTAGCCGATGATGGCAGCGTTGGCTTCTTTAATAAAGATCCTTTTAAAATTTTAGGAACAGAAAAAAAGGATTATTCATTTTTTGAAGCAATTCCGGCAGGCATTAGTTACGGAGTGGACCGATTAGGCGATTACGTTACCGGAATTCGATTATTATTTACTTCTAAAGAACATAAAGTCTCAGATAATTTAGGAAGTGTTATTTCAATTGGCAAAACCTTCGGCGGCACCTGGGATTGGTATCGCTTTTGGACCATGACGGCTTTATTTTCTATCATACTTGCCTTCATGAATATCTTGCCGATCCCTGCATTGGACGGTGGGCATGCTTTGTTTACTATTTATGAAATGATTACTGGCCGCAAACCCAGCGACAAGTTTATGGAATATGCACAAATGGTGGGCATGGTATTATTGTTGGGCTTGATGCTATATGCGTTTGGATTGGACATTTGGAGGTTGTTTAAGTAAGCGGCCCATCCTGTACTTATAGCTATCGAACGCCATTCGCACAAAGCCGGCTTATTCGATGTTTTACTATTTATTTTAAGAGTCTCATAGTCAAATTTGCGAAGGCTTTTTAGTAAATTTGCAGGCTGGTTTTGGAATTGAGCGCATAACCTCGAACTTCAAACCATAAACTCCTCCGGGGCCGTTTGGTTTTGACAGCATAGGTCTTTGAAAGTATAAGCATGCAGTGCGTTGGATAATTAGCACTTAAATCTGAATA